>CAXMTM010000226.1:0-3574 GCA_964196385.1 Arenicellales bacterium | reverse complement strand
GTGCACACATCCGGGCTTTGCGTCTGATCGGAAAGATCAGGCCTGGGCACCCGGAAGCTGTGGTCCCGGCGGCTGTCGTGCCCCATGTATAACCGAGCGGGCATGTGGCAGGTCACGCACAGGGCCGCCTCAGTTCCCGGTGCATGGAAATGATGTTCGGGGGTGTCGAACCTGGCGGGGAGGTGGCAGGCGGCACAGAGTGCATTACCCCGGGCTTTCAGTTCCAGGCTGTGCGGTTCGTGGCAATCGGTGCAGGTCACGCCCCGGCTGTACATTTTGCTCTGAATGAAAGAACCGTACACGTAAACCTCGTCCCGGATCTGACCATCGGCGTAGTACAGACCCTCCTGCAACACCTGAGGGCGGTAGGTGCGGGTCAGGGGCTCGCCGTGTCGATAATCCTCGCTCAACACGATACGGCGCGAATGGCAGCGTGCACACGTTTCGATCTGCGCCGGAGAGGTGATCGATGAGTTTCCCGCTATACCGGAGTCAGGGTTCATGGCCCACTTGCCGCCGCTCCTCAAGTCGACGGCCAGGCCGTAAAAATCGTCGTTGTCGGCGCCGGATTGTGCCCACTCCACGTGCCGCGAACCCGGGCCGTGGCAGGCCTCACAGGACACGTCGATTTCCGAAAAAGTTGTGGCATAGGTATTCGCATCGGCGTCATGGTTGCGCTGAAGATTTACCGAGTGACACTCCGCGCACATGAAGTTCCAGTTCTGGTTGGGCCCGGTCCAGTGCAACTCGTCGCCTGGCTTGATCTGCTCTTCGGGGTACAGGTGGTACCAGCGCTGTCCGCCCTCCGTCTCCGGGCGGGTATCCCAGGCGAGGGGCAGCGCCTGCAGGCGGCCGTCGTCGAACTCGACCAGATACTGCTGCAGCGGTTCCACTCCAAAGGTGTACTTGATCTCGAAATCGGCCAGTTTCCCTTCGGCATCTTCGGTATTGACGTGAAAATGGCTGTCCTTTGTGAAGAAGCGGCTGATTAAACCAAAGTAGTCGAATTCGGCGCTATCAAAGTCACCCAGTACGGTTTTATCACTCGCAACCTGCATGGCCATGTCGTGATGGGAACCCCGCCATTCCCTGGCTTCGTCGATATGGCACTTAGCGCATACCTCCACCCCCACGTATTCGTTGTCCGCGGTGACAATGCTGTAACACGCATCTGCTACAAACGTGGCCAGCACCAGTAACAGTGACTGATAAATTTTTGAATTGTCCATCAACTATTCAGCATAAAAATAATTTCGTTGGCAGCAGATTCTGGAATAAACATTCAGCGTTTGCATAGCCGGTTATTGTGACTTAGGCTCGCCCACCCAAAATTTTCGTCCAGGAGACAACCAAAAAAAACCAAAGGGGTCGAAGACCATATAATCAATCCACTCTGACCCCTTTGGTTTTGCAATAAATACCTTGGGAATTCAAGTATCTGCGTGATCATCTCGCCCCGCGGGGAGAATTACGGGCCAGCATCGCCTTCATTGCATCCCGGGTTTCATCGGTGAACCAGCCGTTGCGGACCGGGTCACTTTGCCCTTCGATGGCGCCCCTGATGATACCCAGGGTGCCGCCGCGAAGTTGCATTTTGACGCCGGCATAGGCGACCGGGGGAATGGACGCATAGTCGCGAGCCACGTCCACCGCGCGGGGTATAACCACATCGGAAGCCACTATTTCATCCAGGAACCCCATCTCCCGTGCTACACCGGCATCCACATTGATACCACCCAGCATCAGTCTCCGAGCTACTGCCGGGGCCAATGCCGCGCGGGCGATCTCGAGCGGTGCCACGGGAAAATCAACGCCTACCCGAACCTCGGTCAGTCCGAATTTGGCGCCCTCCCGGGCTACCGTGTAATCGGATGCCAGAACGAAAAATAAACCGCCCGCGATGGCGGCACCGTTGACCGCGGTGATTACGGGCTTGGTCATTCCGTACAGGCGGCAAAGAGTTGCATTGAGGCCGTCGACCACGGCAGTCTGATCCGCGTCCGAAAATTTCTGTGCTTCCTTGAGATCCATGCCGGCGGAGAAAACCGGCAATCCGCTGCTGATGACGACAGCGCGCACGCTCGCATCGGATTCGATTTCGGCAAGCCGGTCGTGGATCGCATTCAGAAAAGCAGGATTGAGCGCATTGACCGGTGGGCGTTCAAGAATCAGTTGGGCGACGCCGCCATCGAGATCTTTACGTTTGAGGAATTCTGTCATGTGCACTGTTCACTGCAGGTTGGCATTACTACATCGTAACCCATCCCGGAAATCTACTCTAACGTACTTGTGCGAAAAATTTTCTGGCGGGTATATTCAACCCCAGTTTGTGGCAACTCAAGATCAGAAATACGCGCCCGAAGCTGCGCAGGATCCCTTGTTGTCTGAACCTGCGTGAATCCGTAACGACCTCCGCCGGTAACATTACCGGTGTCGTGACCTGCAATAACTTCTCCATGAACAGAACATCTTCCAATATCGATTGTTCAGGATATCCACCGATCTGCTCGAACATTGTTCGTCTTACGAACGGCGCCTGATCACCATAGAACACACGTGTATGCGCACAGCGGCGGTTATTTATCCACGATATCGATCTTAATCCCGGGCCCGGATCGGAGAAACGGTGACGGAAGCCCCCGGCCTGGATGCCCCGGTCTGCATCGAACTCAGCGATGGACTGCATCGCACCCTCCGGCAGGCGCGTGTCGGCGTGTAAAAAAAGCAGCCACTCGCCGTGCGCGACCGCTGCACCGGCATTCATCTGGATTGCACGGCCTGTTGGCGCCCGGAGGACTCTGCTGCAGGCATAGGAACCGGCAATGGCCACAGTGTCATCGTTGCTCCCACCGTCGACGACAATCACCTCGTAGTCGCCCCCCTGGCTGAACAAGGAAGCCAGTGTCCCCGGTAAGGTCTTTTGCTCGTTGAGTACTGGTATTATGACCGATATCATGGTGCGGCCGTGAGCCAGCCCGGCAGTCCCTCGCGCAACGCCGCCTTGTACAATTCCGCGTCCGCACCCACCACATCGAACATCGATTGCAAATCGGCGAGCACACGATCGATCAAAGCCAGATACTCCGCTGTCAACTCATACACACGTTCCCGCCTGACAGTCTCCGATCCCACCAGGGCATGCACCACCCGGTCCCCAAAGGCCTGATGTCCCAATTCCTGATATAACAACAGCTTGCGGATGCGTTTGAAACCGATCCCGCGCCGGTCAAAGCCGGCATTCATCCTGTGCAGAATCAATGCCCCGAATCCTTCGAGAACGATCTGTTGCCCGACCAGGGTTTCAACAAGGTCGCGGCGTTGGCAGGCACGTTCCAGCCGGGCACGAAACTGATGCAGCCCGGCAGGCACCGGCCTCGCCCCTCTCGGGGTGATACACAGAACAACACGGTTGAACACCCTGGCGTGGTGCAGTTCCTGCCGTGCTTGCCGGGTGAAGAACCGACACTGCTGCCCGAGCGGCATCCTGGCCTGCTGCCCGGCGCAGTCATGGGCAATCATCTCGCCATATTGCAGGCAGGCAAACAGGCGTCCGATCTCGACACGGGTATTAGTT
>CAXMTM010000225.1:0-19256 GCA_964196385.1 Arenicellales bacterium | reverse complement strand
GTCAGTAAAGCCAGTTCGCCGAGCAGGGTCGAGTTGAGCGTGTCATAACCGATGCCCATGACTTGCGGTACCGGCACGGCAATCAGTCCGACAAAAGTGCCTGCCAGCAGTAACCGCACCCAGATGTCCAGATTTCCGGAGAGGTTGGAGATCCACAAGGTGAGTCGTATGAACACCGCGGCCAGAGCACCAACGGCAACACCCAGGGCCAACACGTAGAAAAATTCATCCACCGTGTTCCATTGCTGAGTAAAGACAATGAACAGGGCGCCTTCCCCGTAGACCAGCCGGGTCAAAGCGGTGGCGCTGACCGCGGCGAGGATTATGGGAACAAATCCGATAATGGTGTACTCCATCAACACCACTTCCATGGCGAAGATGACACCGGCCAATGGCGTATTGAACCCGGCAGCGATGGCTGCGGCCACGCCGCAGCCGACCAGGGGGCGCACGCTGTTGTTGGGCAGTCCCAGCCTCTGGCCCAACAAGCTGCCGGTGGTAGCGCCAAGGTGGATGTTCGGTCCCTCACGGCCCACCGAGTGACCGAAGACTATACTGAGTGCCGCACCCGCAAACTGCATGATGGCATTGCGCAGTGGTAGATGACCCTGGTGATAGTTGAGCCTTTCTATGACGTGTGTTACACCCACGCGACGGCTGCCGGCGCCGGCGAACTGGAATAGTACGCCCACAACCAGTCCACCAAGCACGGCGATTACGAAGCGCCACAGTGGTGAAATGCTCTCGTAGGCCTCACTGGAGTCCATGGGAAACAGCGTTGCAGCCCCGATGTCCACCACCAGTCGAAACAGGATAATGACCGCACCCGACAACAGGCCGCTGACCACGCCCAGCAGCGCCAGTTGCGGCAGCGCGTCGACGTACGCCATGCGCAAGCGTTGTGCTTCAATGAGCCGATGCCACCAATTGCGCAGGGCGGAGGTGTCTGCAGGATTTTGCCTTTTGCTCAAACAGGGCCGGGTGTTGACGGATGCAGTCTAGCCTGGTGAAAAATGCAGGCTAAAAGGGGACCGGTGTACCGGGGCGGGTGTGCTGGATCAATTGCCTGAACTGATCCTGTATGCGGTCCAGGGCAGCGTCATCGTCGCCCTCGAAACGCAGTACCAGCAAAGGTGTGGTATTGGAAGGCCGGATCAAACCAAATCCATCTGCAAAGTCAACGCGCAGGCCATCGATATTGCAGATTTCACCCTCCTCAAACCGGGCGTTCGCGATCAACTCGTCCATGAATTTGAAATTTTGCCCTTCTTCTGTATGTATGTGCAGTTCGGGGGTATTGACGCTGTCCGGTAATGCATCGAACACCTGCTGCGGCGATTTGTCCTGCATGGACAACAGTTCAATGAGTCGGGCTCCCGTATACAGGCCATCATCGAACCCGAACCATCGCTCTTTGAAAAAGATGTGGCCGCTCATCTCGCCCGCCAGCACGGCACCGGATTCTTTCAGTTTCGCTTTGATGAAAGAGTGCCCGGTGCGCCACATGATCGGTTCACCGCCGGCAGCGGAGATCTCGGTGGGAAGATTACGCGAGCATTTGACGTCGAAGATCACTTTGCCACCGGGTTGGCGGCTCAAAATGTCCCGGGCGTACAGGATCATCTGGCGATCCGGCCAGATAGTAGAGCCGTCCGGCGCGACTACTCCCAACCGGTCTCCGTCCCCATCGAACGCCAGGCCAAGCTCGGCGTCGTGCTGCTTCACTGCCCCGATCAAATCCTGCAGATTTTCTGGCCGGCTCGGGTCGGGGTGATGATTGGGAAAATTACCGTCAACTTCACAGAACAACTCGATTGTCCGGCATCCCAGTTGCGTGAACAATTGCGCGGCGATCGCACCAGCCACGCCATTACCACAGTCGATCACGATTTTCATGGAGCGTCGGGGCTTGACGTCATCGACGATGCGTTTGATGTAGGTATCCAGGATCTCGTGCCGCCGGCGGACCCCGCGGCCCCGCCTGAGGTCACCGTCGACAATCCTCTGTCGAATGGCCTGTATACGTTCACCTGCCAGGGTCTCACCGTTGATGATAATTTTCAGGCCGTTGTACTCGGGGGGGTTGTGGCTGCCGGTAATGGCAACCGCGGACTGCGTGCCAAGCTGGAAGCTGGCAAAATAGATGGCCGGGGTGGGTGCCTGACCGACGTCTATAACATCGCAACCGGCCGCCATGATGCCTTCGGCCAGGGCGTCTCCCAGCCGCGGTCCTGACAGGCGCCCGTCACGGCCCACAATGATTGATGTTTGACCCATGACCAGCGCCTCGGTGCCCAGCGCCTGGCCAATCAGTGTAACGACTTCTTCGCTGAGTGATTTGTCGACGACGCCACGGATGTCGTAGGCTTTGAAAATTTCTTTGGGCAGCATTTTTTAGGGAGTCAGTGTACTGAAACTACAGAAACTGTCATTCCGGCTGGGCCGGGATGTTCCGGTTTCAGGAAATGCGTGTTTGCGGATAGACACCAGGACAGGCTCCTAGTTGGCTTTGTGTATGGCCCGCTTGTCCACGGCCAGGGCGGCTTCGTGCATGGCTTCCGACAGTGTCGGGTGTGCGTGCACGATACGGGCGATATCTTCGCTGCTGGCGTGCATTTCCATGGCAACCACCGCCTCGGCAATCAATTCGGAAGCGTAGGGCCCGATTATGTGAACGCCCAACACCTTGTCGCTGTGCTGGTGGGCAATGATCCTGATCTGACCCATGGGCTGCTCCATCGCCATCGCCCGGCCCGTGGCGGCGAAAGGAAACGCACCGACACGGTAAGGCACCCCATCCTCCTTGAGTTGTTGCTCCGTCTTTCCCGCCCAGGCGATTTCGGGCCAGGTATAGATCACCCAGGGGATGACATCGTAATTGACATGGGCGTGTTGTCCACAAATCAATTCAGCCACGGCCATACCTTCTTCAGACCCTTTGTGGGCGAGCATCGGCCCGCGTACGGCGTCCCCAATAGCGTAGACGTCAGGCAGGCTGGTGCGCCATTGGTCATCGATTTCAATGAACCCCCGCTGGTCCGTTGCCAGGTCTACACCGTCGGCAGCTATGTTGCCGGTATTGGGTCTGCGTCCGACCGCGACCACCAATCGATCGAATACTATTTCCTGCTCTCCCTTCTTGTCCCTGAACTGAACTTTGACTTTCCTGCCCGCAATGCTACTGCCAGTCACACTGCAGCCCAGTCTTAAATTCAGCCCCTGCGCCTTGAGTTGGCGCTGCGCGTCCCGGGCGATGTGTGGGTCGGCGGTCGGCAACAGGCTGTCCAGCGCCTCGAGTACAGTTACTTCAGCACCGAGCCTGCGCCACACGCTGCCCAGTTCAAGGCCGATCACGCCGGCACCGATTACGCCCAGGTGTCTTGGCACGTGTTCGAACTCCAGCGCACCGGTGGAATCGACGATCATGTCATGATCTACCGGCGCGACCGGGATATTAATGGGCTCCGAGCCGCAGGCAAGGATTACGTGTTTTGCACGTACGTTCCAGGCGTCCTCGCTATTGGTGATGGACACTTCATTGCCCGGCAGGAGACGGCCACGGCCATGCAGGTAAGACACTTTGTTGGCTTTGAACAGTTGGCGGATGCCGCCGGTCAGTGTTTTGACGATTTTGTCCTTGCGCGCCAACATGGTCGCGATATCTATACTGGCACCGGTCACCCTGATGCCATGGGCGGCAAACTCATGATTCAGGCGGTGAAACTGCTCCGACGAATCGAGCAGGGCCTTCGATGGTATGCAACCCACGTTCAAACAGGTTCCGCCCGGTGAAGGTTTCCCATCCTTGCCGGTGCGATCATCGACGCAGGCGGTGGACAGGCCCAGTTGAGCACAGCGAATTGCGGCAACGTAACCGGCCGGGCCGCCGCCGACGATGACGACATCAAATTGATCAGTCATAATTTAGATTTAATTGATTCGATCAGGGCAAATATCAGTACGTTCTAAACAACTCGTGCGACAAAGTGACACACTCAGACCTGCAGTAACATGCGAGCGGGGTCCTCGAGAGATTCCTTGACCGTAACCAGGAACTTTACCGCTTCGGCGCCATCGATGATCCTGTGATCATAGGTCAGGGCGATATACATCATCGGCCTGATGACCACTTCTCCGTTCTCGGCGATCGGGCGTTGTTCGATGCGGTGCATCCCGAGGATACCGCTTTGCGGTGGATTCAGAATCGGAGTAGACAGCATGGAGCCGAATACGCCGCCGTTTGTGATGGTGAATGTCCCGCCCATGAGGTCGTCCATGGACAGCTTGCCGTCACGGGCCTTCCTGCCAAGTTCCGAGATATCAGATTCGATTTGCGCAAAGCTTCTGGTTTCCGCGTTTCTGATAATCGGCACTACAAGGCCGCGCGGCGATGCCGCTGCAATGCCGATGTCGTAGTAGTCGTGATAAACAATATCGTCGCCATCCAAATAAGCATTGACTACCGGAAATCGTTTCAGTCCTTCGATGCTCGCTTTCAAAAAAAACGACATGAGTCCAAGACGCGTTCCGTGTTTTTCTTCAAATTCTTGCTTGTATTTTTTGCGTAGGTCCATCACCGCCTGCAGGTTTACATCGTTGAACGAAGTCAACATCGCGGCCGTGTTCTGGGATTCCTTGAGCCGCTTCGCGATAGTGGATCTGATCCTGCTCATCGGTTCACGGCGCTCATTGCGCACGCCCGGGGCGGGTGTATCCAGCGGTGCGGGGGGGCTTGATGCGATTGTGGGTTGTGGCGCCGCAGAAATTTTCTTGTCCTGCAGAGCATTCAATACGTCACCCTTGGTCAGGCGCCCGTCCCGTCCAGTGCCGGTTATTTTCGAGGGATCCAGATCATTTTCCGCCACCAATTTGCTGACGGCGGGGCTCAACGCCTGATCGCGGTCATCGGCTACGGTACTACTCCCGGCCGGCGCCGGGGCAGGTCTCGTATCCGCAGCAGCGTCGGAGGACGGGCCCGGCGCTGCATCGCCGGCAGCCTGAGGATCGATGATGGCCAGCAACTCGTCTCCGCCAACGATATCACCCTCCTGTTTCAGCAGTTGCCTGATCACACCATCCACCGGGGCGGGCACTTCGAGAACGACTTTCTCGGTCTCAAGGTCAACGAGACTTTCATCCCGTTTTACGACGTCTCCTTCCTGTTTGTGCCATGCCAGCACCGTGGCCTCGGTAATCGATTCCGGCAGTACGGGGACTTTAATTTCGACAGTCATAGATATTTTTTTCTTGTTGATGGTTTGATCCGGGTTCGGATAGTCATAAGGCCGTGTTTGATTGATTGCTATCCGGGTTGGACTGGTGATAGTGCATCGTCCACCAGCTGCTTCTGCTGTTTGACGTGGGTGCTGTGATACCCGGCTGCGGGTGACGGCGAGGGCCGGCGGCCGGCGTAGTGTATGGATTGCGTATCCCGGGTGCAGGCCAGTATATGGTGCTGGATCTGGTACCAGGCACCCTGGTTGCGGGGTTCTTCCTGACACCAGAAAACCTCACTGGCCATACTGAACTTCGCTAGGTCCGAGAGCAGCGCCTCACGGGGAAACGGATACAATTGTTCCACACGTAATAACGCGATGTCGTGGATATTCCTTTTTTGTCTTTCCTCGAGCAGGTCGAAGTACACCTTGCCGCTGCACAGTACAACGCGTTTGACAGCGCCCGGGTCAAGAGTTTCGGTCTCCGGAATGATGAGCTTGAATTGCCCGCTTTCCAGATCACTGAAGGGCGAGGCTGACAACTTGTGCCGCAACAGGCTCTTCGGCGTCAATACTATCAGCGGTCTTTTGAACTTTCTGATCGCCTGGCGACGGATCAAATGAAAAAACTGTGCCGGGGTGGTAGGGACACAGACCTGCTGATTATTGTCGGCGCATAACTGCAGGTACCTCTCCAGGCGCGCGGAGGAATGCTCCGGGCCCTGGCCTTCGTAGCCGTGTGGCAGGTATAGCGTCAGTCCGCATAACCGTCCCCACTTTGTTTCGCCACTTGATATGAACTGATCGATGACCACTTGTGCGCCATTTGCAAAGTCGCCGAATTGCCCCTCCCAGATGACCAGCGTGCTGGGTTCGGCTGTTGAGTAGCCGTACTCGAATGCCAGTACCGCCTCTTCCGATAGCAGGGAGTTGATGACCAGGAATCTGGGTTGTCCCTCGTACATGTTGCGCAGGGGAACATAGACCTCGCGGCTGTTCTGGTCGTGCAGTGTGGCGTGGCGATGGAAAAATGTGCCTCTGCCGGAATCCTGTCCTGATATTCGGATCGGATAGCCTTCGTTGATCACGGTGGCATAAGCCAGGTTTTCAGCCATGCCCCAGTCCAGCGGGATTTTCCCCTCGGCCATTTGCCGGCGGTCTTCCATGATTTTTACAACCCTCCGGTGTAGTTCGAAGCCTTCAGGCACGTCCTCTAATTGAACCGCCAACTTTCGCAGGGTTTCGTTGGCTACACCGGTTTCGACCTCCTCGTCCTGCGTGCTGCTTATATAAGGAGACCAGTCCACAGCGTATGGATTTTCGATATCTTTCAGGAAATTGTTTGCAACTACCTCGCCATCATCCAGCTTCTGGCGATAGGCGGCTACTATCCGATCGGGTTCATCGGCCGCAATGACGCCTTCCGAGACAAGTCGTTCCGCATAGAGTTCACGGGTGGTCCGCGTAGCGGTTATTTTTTTATACATCAAGGGCTGGGTCACGCGGGGTTCATCGGCTTCGTTGTGTCCGTGGCGCCGGTAACAGTTGATATCGATGATCACGTCTTTTCCGAACTGCATGCGGTAGTCCAGCGCCAGCCGGGTGATGAACAAAACCGCGTCGGGGTCGTCGCCGTTGACGTGAAATATGGGCGCTTGCACCATTTTGGCCACTTCGGTGCAATACAGCGTCGAGCGTGAGTCCAGGGGATTGCTGGTGGTGAAACCGATCTGGTTGTTGACGATGATGTGGATCGTGCCACCGGTTCCATAGCCGCGTGTCTTGGACAGGTTCAGTGTTTCCATGACCACGCCCTGCCCGGCAAAGGCGGCGTCTCCGTGGACTATGACCGGCAGAACCGTATTGCCCTCGCGGTCTCCCCGGCGTAATTGACGTGCTTTGACCGATCCTTCAGCCACCGGTGAAACGATCTCCAGGTGGGACGGATTAAAGGCGAGTGCGAGATGCACCGGTCCACCCGGTGTGTCTATATTCGAGGAGAAACCCTGGTGGTATTTGACGTCACCGGAGACGGTCAGTACATCGGTATTGTATTTTCCCTCGAACTCACCGAACAATTCTTCCGGAGACTTGCCCAGGATGTTGACCAGCACGTTGAGGCGTCCCCGGTGCGCCATGCCCAGTACGAACTCCTTGATTCCCTTCTCACCGCCAAACTGAATGATTTCCTTCAGCATCGGAATAAGGCTCTCGCCGCCTTCCAGGGAGAATCGTTTCTGACCGACGTACCTGGTGTGCAGATATCTCTCTATACCTTCTGCCGCGGACAGGTGTTCCAATAATGTGCGCCGGGTTTCCACCGGGAAAGGGGCCGACCAGTCCCCCAGCACCGGCTCTATGCGCGCCTGTAGCCAGCGCCGCTTTTTGGTGTTGGTGATGTAGTAGTACTCTATCCCCACTGTGCCGCAGTAGATTTTTTTCACTGCATCCACAATGTCGTCCAGACGCATGCGGTCCGCGACCACCAGCGAACCCGTGTCGAATTCCTGCCCCATATCCTCCTCGGTCAGCCCGTGGAATTCAGGGTCCAGGTCGAGGACCTCATCCCTTTCGTAATACTTCAGCGGGTCGGAGTTCGCATTTTGGTGTCCCCGTACCCGGTAGGCGTTGATCATCCGCAGGACCGCGGCCTGCTTTGCTGCGCCGGTCTCGGTCATAGGTGCACGCGCAGTGCCCGGACCGCCTGCGGGTGACGGTATGGCTACCGGAATGTCCCGATCAAGCGACTGGAAATAGGTTCGCCATTGTTCGTCCACCGAGCCGGGGTCATCGACATACCGCTTGTAGAGGTCTTCCAGGTAGGGCGCGTTGGCGCCGTTTAGCGAACTACCCGGGTCGGGAATAAATTTGAGTGGGCCAATCATTGCAGGTTCGGGTGTGTCGCCGCGTCAGGTGGAAATAAGCGATTCAGGGTGATCTCGCATGGCACCAAATTATAGGTCCAAAGCCTGGATTGCGATACCCCATACCTGGGTTCATGTGCACCAGTTCTTCGCCCCTGCAGCTGTTTGAAATTGCAGGGCGGCGGTCAATCATTCCCCTGGGCGTCGCGTTCCTCCAACGGGATAAAGTCCCGTTTTTCAGGGCCCGTGTAAATCTGCCGGGGCCGGGCGATCTTTTGCTCGGGATCAACCATATGCTCCATCCACTGAGCTACCCACCCGGCGGTGCGGGGGATGGCGAACAACACGGTGAATACACTGATTGGGAATTCCATCGCCTCGTAGATCAGACCGGAGTAAAAATCGACGTTCGGATACAATTTTCGACTTACGAAATAATCGTCTTCCAGTGCGATGCGTTCCAGCTCCAGGGCGATGCCGATCAACGGGTTTTTCCCCGTGATCTCGAACACCTGGTGGGCAACCTCCTTGATGATCCTGGCCCTGGGGTCGTAGTTTTTGTAAACCCTGTGGCCAAATCCCATCAGTCGCATCTCACCGGCTTTGACCCGCTCTATGTATTTCGGCACCTGCTTGACGTGGCTTATGTCATTTAACATGCGCAGCACGGCCTCGTTTGCTCCGCCGTGCAGAGGGCCATACAGAGCCGCGGCCGCTCCGGCAACCGCGACATACGGGTTGGCCATGGAGCTGGCGATATTCCGCATGGCATTGGTACTGCAGTTTTGCTCGTGATCGGCGTGCAGGATAAACAACACGTCCAGGGCGTGTTCCAGCACCGGGTCCGGATGGTAGCGTGGCCCCGACATGCGATACATCATGTTCAGGAAGTTGCCGGTATAACTCAAAGTGGCATCGGGATAAATGTAGGGAAAGCCCATGCTGTTGCGGTAGGTGTAGGAAGCGATGGTGGGCATTTTTCCAATCAGCCGGTATACCTGCAGCATACGCGTTTCATAGTCCTCAACTTTGCGCGCATCGGGGTAAAAGGTAGACAGCGCGGCTACGGTGCTTATGAGCATCCCCATGGGATGGGCATCGTAGTGGAATCCTTCCATAAAGGTCTTGGTCTTTTCATGCAGTAAGGTGTGGTACATAACATTGTGCGCCCAGGAAGTGAGCTGCGGTTTGGTGGGCAGTTCGCCGTGTACCAGAAGATAGGCCACTTCAAGGAAAGTGCTTTGTTGTGCCAGTTGTTCAATGGGGTATCCCCTGTATCTCAGGATGCCCAGTTCACCATCGAGTTCGGTGATGGAACTTTTGCACGAGGCAGTGTTGTCGAAACCCGGGTCATAGGACATCAAACCAAAGCCCTGTTCGCGCTGTTTTATCTGCCTCAGATCGCGTGCACGAATCGTACCGCGATCGATTTCCAGCTCATGGTCGCTTCCCGTCCGGTGGTCGGTAATGGCCAGGGTATCAGGCATGTTCATGTTCCTGTTTCGTTAATAAAAAAACCAACTGCGGGCTCCTAGTTGCGGCCGGTATGACCAAAACCCCCGGAGCTTCTGTCGGTTTCTTCAAAGTCGTCGACGATGTCAAAAGTCACTCTCCGAATCGGTACGAACACCAGTTGTGCTATGCGGTCGCCGGGCTCGATCACTACATTGTGCTTGCCACGGTTCCAGATGGACACCATCAACTGACCCTTGTAGTCCGAATCAATCAAACCGACCAGGTTGCCCAGCACGATCCCCTGTTTATGGCCGAGCCCCGACCGGGGCAGGATCACAGCGGTCAGTTCCGGATCGGCAATATGGATCGCAATCCCTGTTGGGATGAGCTGCGCTTCCCCCGCCTCGATGCGACGGTGCTCATCGGTGCAGGCGCGAAGATCCATTCCGGCAGCGCCATCGGTTTCATACGCGGGTAGGGGGTACTCGTTTCCTATCCGCTGATCAAGAATCTTAACCTGAATATTTTGCATGGTATCGTTCCGAAATTTCGTCAAGCAGGCACCTGGCGAGCTGGGTTTTACGCATTTGGGGCAGCGTTTTATTTATTGAACCATCGATCAGCACCAGGGCATTGTCGTCTGCTCCAAATCCATCACCGCCGCCGACCTTGTTGGCCGCTATCAGATCGACCGCTTTTTTTTCCAGTTTGTCCCGCGCATTTTTTTCGACATCGCTGGTTTCCGCGGCGAATCCGACGGTGTAGAGGTTTTCCTGCTGCGCCGCCAGGGTGAGAATGTCGGGATTCCTGACCATCTCAATGGTCAGCGTATCGCTGTGTTTCTTCATTTTTTCTGTGGCCATGGTCAGCGGCCGATAGTCCGCCACTGCGGCGACCGCGATCAATATGTTCGCATCGGCGGTCTCAGCCATCACCACGTCGTGCATGTCCTGTGCCGAGGTTACTGATATGCGGTGCACGTTTTCCGGCTCCGGCAGTGAAGTCGGTCCCGACACCAGAATTACCTGCGCCCCGTTTGCAGCGGCCGCATCGGCCACGGCATAACCCATCTTGCCGGAACTGAGGTTGGTAATTCCGCGTACGGGGTCGATGGCCTCCCAGGTGGGTCCGGCCGTCACCACGACTTTGAGGTTGGCGAGTGAGTTTGACTGGAACAATGCCGACACCGCGTCGGCCAGGTCCACGGGTTCGAGCATGCGTCCCGGGCCGGTGTCGCCACACGCCTGGTCCCCTTCAGCGGGACCGAAAATATGGATATTCCTGTGTTGCAGAGTGCGTACATTGTCTTTGGTTGCGGGGTGCAGCCACATCTGCTGGTTCATCGCCGGTGCCAGCGCCACCGGCGCCGGTGTTGCCAGGCACAGTGTGGTCAGTAAATCGTCGGCGGCACCGTGAGCGAGCCGCGAAATGAAGTTTGCGGTAGCCGGTGCAACCAGCACCCCATCAGCCCACCGCGCCAGTTCTATGTGGCCCATGCCGGCCTCGGCTTCAGGGTCCAGCAATCTGGTGTGAACAGGATTGGCGCTGGCCGCCTGCATGGTAAGCGGCGTGATGAACCGGGTCGCATTCGCCGTCATCACAACTCTGACCTGGGCCCCGCGTTCACGCAGACGCCGAGCCAGATCTGCGCTCTTGTACGCTGCAATGCCACCGCTCACGCCCAGTAAGATATGTTTGTTCGAAATGCCCATTTGAGCTAGAGTTTAGCCGTTTTTCGCATAACGCGGACCTGTACTGTATATTATGGAACGTTACTGTACGGATGCATCAGCATGGAAACAAGGAGGTATTACATGTCTATTGCGGATTGGCCGGCCGGGGAAAGGCCGAGAGAGAAGCTGCTGGCCCGGGGTCCCGGTGTTTTGTCCGACGCTGAGTTGATCGCAATATTTGTCCGCACAGGGACGCGGGGAAAAACCGCCGTGGATATTTCACGGGAACTGCTACGGGTCTACGGTGGCATTCGCGGTTTACTCACCGCCGATCAACAGGTCGCTTGCCGACAGGCGGGTTTTGGCAGGATCCGGTATGCCACTCTGCAGGCTGCGCTGGAACTTGGACGGCGTTACCTGGCTGAACGGATGCGTGAAGTCGACGCCCTCACCTCGCCGCAGGCCGCGCGTACCTACCTGAAATCCCGTTTGCGGGATCTTCCCTATGAGGTGTTCGGCTGTCTCTACCTGGATACCAAGCATCGCCCCATCCACTTCGAGGAGTTGTTCCGGGGGACCATAGATGGTGCTTCCGTGTACCCCAGAGAGGTGGTCAGGACGGTATTGGCGAACAATGCCGCGGCGGTCATCCTCGCCCATAATCACCCCTCCGGGGTGGCGGAGCCCAGCAGCGCCGATCAGTCGCTGACCCATCGCCTGAAGGCGGCGCTGGCGCTGGTGGATGTCCGTCTCATCGACCATATCATCGTTGGTGATGGCGAATCGGTGTCGTTCAGCGAAAGAGGGTTATTGTAGGGAGGCGGTATTCCCGATTGCCCTATTCCCTCGCAGCCGTAATTCTGGTATAAACGCGCCCTCATTTTTACGGCCGAAACCGGGGCCTTGGGAACATGTCCAGAGTCTGTCAAATTACAGGAAAACGCACAATGCGTGGGAATAACGTCTCCCACGCACACAACAAAACGCGGCGAAGCTTCCTGCCGAACCTGCACTACCGCAAGTTCTGGGTGGAAAACGAAAAACGCTGGGTGCGGTTGCGCATATCCAGCAAGGGCCTGCGCATCATCGACAAAAATGGTATAGATTCGGTATTGGCGGGTCTCCGCTCGCGTGGCGAAAAAGTATAGTTAAAGTATTGGGGGTTAACCATGAGAGACAAAATCAAGCTGATATCCAGTGCGGGTACGGGACACTACTACACGACCACCAAGAACAAGCGCAGCACACCGGACAAATTCGAGTTTAAAAAATATGACCCCGTGGTGCGCAAGCACGTCATTTACAAAGAAGCGAAAATAAAATAGACGGGGATCATCCCGCTTCCGAACCCTGGCCCAGGCCAGGGTTTCTTGTTTTCGGGCATCAGCCCGCATGAATCCGGCCTGAATCGTGAATATTCTACAAATCGCGCGAATTCTGAAGACGCTGAGCGTTGGCGTACTGCAGGGTTTGCCCATGGCCGAAAAGGACAAGAACCCGTTTGATGTGTTCAGAGACTGGTTCGATATGGCGAAACAGTGTGGATTGTACTTGCCCGAGGCGATGACCCTGGCCACCAGCACCCCGGACGGTGTTCCGTCTGCCCGAATGGTGCTGCTCAAAGGCGTCGATGGCGACGGATTCACCTTCTATACCAACTATGGCAGTAAAAAATCCGGTGAACTGGACAGCAATCCCAATGCGGCCCTGGTGTTGCACTGGAATATTCTGCAAAGACAAATAAGGATTAGCGGGAGGGCCAGCAGAACATCCAGGCAAGAGTCCGTTGCCTATTTCAATACCAGGCCCCGCGGCAGTCGTATAGCAGCCTGGGCGTCGCGCCAAAGCCAGGTGCTGGTGAACAGAAACGACCTCGAGCGCGCTTTCACCACAAAACGCATTGAGTATGGGCAGGGGGAGATACCATTGCCGGATTTTTGGGGAGGTTACTGGCTCCGTCCTGACAGTATTGAGTTCTGGCAGGGCCGGGCCAATCGCATGCACGACCGGTTGTTCTTTCGCCGGACCGGCTCCCATTGGGCCAGTGAATGGCTGTATCCCTGAGGGGGCTGTCTACCCGGGAGAAAATCTGTGATAACCTGAGCCCGCGAGCTTCATTGGCGTTTGTCAATATGTTCTACGTGCCCAAAATTAATTACAATAGCGGCAGATATTCAATGAATCAGCGTACAGTCAGCTGAGAATAACAACTGTCGCTTCGGAGCCCCACTGATAGATACCTATGCACCGCCTACGCCCTCAACCCGATAAAAGGCTGACCTTCCTGCAGGGATTTCTGAAGTATCCGCATCTTGTGGGTTCGGTCATCCCCAGTTCGCGATTTCTTGAGCGGCGACTTACTGAATCGTCTGGGGTGAGTGAAGCGAAGCTGGTGGTGGAACTGGGACCGGGCACCGGCGGCACTACCCGGGCCATAATGCGGACTCTGCCAATAGATTCCCGGTTGCTCGCCATAGAAATCAATCCGAAATTCGCTGCTTTGCTGAAATCGGAGGCGGACCCAAGACTGATTGTGTATGGTGGCAGTGCCGAGCATATTGGCGATGCACTGGCCAGCCACGGGTTATCTGAACCGGACGTGGTGGTATCGGGGATCCCGTTTTCCACCATGTCAGTGTCTCTTGGCCGGCAAATAGTCGCTTCCCTGTGGGACAGCCTGGCGCCAGGCGGTCGCTTTGTCGCCTATCAGTTCCGGGACCGGGTTGCCTCGCTCGGCCGCGAACTCCTTGGCGACCCCCAGGTTGACGTGGAACTGCTCAATGTCCCGCCAATGCGGTTTTATCGATGGGACAAACCGGTTAATAAAAGAATCAACGGCAACAAACACAACGGGGAAAAAAACAACGGCAATAACGGCATTATTACCTCAAAATTTTAACCGCGCCGCTGCCGATTTCACTTTAGACAGGGCTCATACCCGCACTGCATTGCGCACACTGGTTATTCGTAGCAATGTTCCGGGGCCGGAAATTGCCCGTTTTTCACTGCGGCTACAAAGTTCGATATTGCCCCCTGTATGCCTCCAGCTTCTCCGGCCAGAAAGTCTTTAACGAACTTCGCAGGGCGGCCGGGATAGAGACCCAGCAAGTCGTGCCATACCATGATCTGGCCGTCGGTATCGGGACCGGCGCCAATACCAATGACTGGAATTTGCAGGCTCTCGGTGATCCGGGTGCCGAGGTCCCGCGGTACGCACTCCAGCAGAATGATTCCCGCCCCGGCTTCCTGCAGGATCAGCGCTTCGTCTATCATCTCCCGGGCCTTGTCGGGATTGCGCCCCTGTACGCGGTATCCTCCCAGATGATTCACCGACTGGGGGGTCAACCCCATGTGAGCGCAAACAGGGATGCCGTGTTGGACCAGTAATTGCGTGAAATCCGCCAGCCACGCCCCACCTTCCAGTTTGACCATCTGGGCACCCTCGCGCATGAGCAGTGCACAGTTGTCCAGGGTCTGGTTTTTGTTGTGGTAGCTCATGAACGGCATATCGGCCATCAGGAATGAGCCCTGGTTGCCCCGCTTGACGCAACGCATGTGGTAGGCGACGTCATCGACCGTCACCGGCAGGCTCGAGTCGTGACCCTGGATCACCATGCCCAGAGAATCGCCCACCAAAATCACCTCTACGCCGGATGCGCTTACGCTGTACGCCGAACAATAATCGTAGGCCGTCACGCTCGAGAACTTCTCGCCATCCTGCTTCATTTTCCCCAGCGTATGGATCGTTATTTTTTTTCCTGGGTTGGTTTGTACTGACATAAATTAAATTATAACGTAGCTCTGTCTCGCCAGCCCGTGAGAATTTCAGGCCAGAATTCCGGCACCACTATCTTGCAGGATGATCGAGGAGTTGTCCGCTAAATCGCCCTCGAGTAACCGGTTTTCTCATTGTTCGTTCGCAGGTACAGGTCGAATACGGAACAGATATTTCGCACCAGCAGCCTGCCCGGTTGATTCACGCGAATTTCGGATTCGTTCATATCGACCAGGCCGTCGTCACGCATAATCGCAAGCCGGTCAATTTCGTGGGCGAAGTAACTGCTGAACTCGATCTCATAGCGGTTCTGAATGGCACCTATGTCGAGCCTGAAATTACAGATCAACTCGTTGATTACCGCGCGTCTCAGTTTATCGTCGGCGTTGAGCTCCAGGCCCCGGTTTACAGGCAGTTTGTTGTCATCGATCGCCCGGTGATAGTCCTCTATTGCCGAGTGGTTCTGGGCGTAGTTGTCGTTGATCCGCCCGATGCTGCTGACACCGAGGCCGATCAGGTCGCAGTCCCGGTGCGTGGAGTAACCCTGGAAGTTACGGTGCAGGGTGCCGTTGACCTGCGCGATGGCGAGTTCGTCGTCGGGTCGCGCAAAATGATCCATGCCGATGTAAACGTAACCCGCATCACAAAGCCGCTCGATGGTCAATCTGAGAATATCCAGCTTTTCGGCCTGGGAGGGCAAATCCTGCTGTTTGATTTGTTTTTGCACCTTGAATCGTTGCGGTAAATGGGCGTAGTTGAACACTGACAAGCGGTCAGGCCGGGTCTGGATGATCTCGTCCAGGGTGGTCTCGAAGCTATGCGGGGTTTGCAGCGGTAAACCGTAAATCAAATCCATGCTGATCGAATTGAAGCCGTGTTCTCTTGCCGCTTCAAATATCTCCTGAGTGTGGTCGAAGGGCTGTATGCGGTTCACCGCCAGTTGTACCGCCGGGTTTATGTCCTGTACGCCGAGGCTCAATCGATTGAATCCCTGCGCCCGTAAAAATTCGATATCTCCCGTGGTGACCTCGCGAGGATCCAGTTCAATTGAAAATTCGGAGTCCGCATCCGTATCGAAACTGAAACCGGACCTGAGGGAATCGATCAACGACTGCATCTGGCTGCGATCCAGGAACGTCGGTGTCCCGCCCCCCCAATGCATTTGTTTGACTTTCCTTGCGCTGTCGGTACGGTCCGAGATCATCCCGATTTCGTTCAATAATCTGCGCAGATAGGGCTTGGCGTGCTTGCGGTTGGCGGTAATAATTTTAGTGCACGCACAGTAGTAGCACACGGTGCTGCAAAACGGGATATGGATATACAGCGACAGCGGCCTGGCGTCAGGGCGATCGTTGGAGGTTTCGATCCAGTCGACATAAGTCGCTTCACCCAAAGCACTAAAGTGTGGCGCCGTCGGGTAAGAGGTATAGCGCGGTACGGAAGTGTCGTACCGTTTGATCAGTGACTCATTGAATAGTTCGCTATACATCGGGGGTGCCATTCTTGTTAATGCGACATCAATACCGGGTTGGTCATGTGTTCCAGCAAATGCCGGGTCACTCCGCCGAGTATTTTTTCACGCAAACGGGTGTGCCCGTACGCCCCCGCAACCAGAAAATCGGCTGAGATGTCCGCCGCATGAGACAGCAGGATGTCGCCGGCGGGAATGTCCTTGTTGTGTAAGCGATGCAACTTCGATTTTATACCGTGCTCAAGCAGGTAGGCGCACATATCCTCGCCGGCACCGTTTCCTTCATCACCTCGCTCGGGGTTGATACACAATAATTCAACCCGCGTGGCCTTTTGCAAGAATGGTATGGCGTCCCTGATGGCCCGTGCCGACTCCCGGGTACCGTTCCACGCAATCAGAGCGGTGCCGGTTATATCGATCTTTCGCGCAATGTACGGAACGATCAGGCAAGGTGTACCTGCCCCGGGTACGACATGGTCCGCTACACCCAGGTTGAGGTCGCTCGGATCGTCCGGGTTGTATTGCCCGAGTATAACCAGGTCGAAACAACGCGCACTCTCACAAATGGTATTGACCGGATCTCCCTCGATGGCCCGCCAATCAATCTGCTCGCCGGACGTATGTTCGACACTTTCACACCGCTTTCTCGCCATTTTTTCGCTATCCAGCCCTGCCTGCCTGATCAGTTCATCGATCTCGGGGGGGGCTTCCGCATATACCGGCATAAGAAAGGTGGGTTTCACATACAGGGCGGTTAGCCGGGCGCCAAATTTCCCGGCCAGGCTCAAGGCCAATTCGATCCTGACTTTGCAGGTGAAACTGTTGTCGACATGAACCAGTAGACTTTTCATTGTTACGTCTATACTCCCTTTCAATTGCTAATATTGGCACATTATTGATATTGCAGTAGAAAAAACAATAACGTTCAAGCGTGATCATGTCATTGATCCAGGTCAAACCGGGCGCGCATTATAGCTGTCTGCAATGTGCTTGAACGCTATATTGGTTTTCTCTAATATGATTTCCCCCGCAAGGAGCCTGTCCGGGAATAGAAGCCGTAGCGAGGGGAACCCATTTTGAGTCCGGTTTATCGATCATTTGAGGAGAATAGTTATTCATATTTGACGATAATGAGCGTTTGACGATAATGCGCGGAAAAATGGGCCAAAAGGGCTTTTCCGCAGTAGGCTCTCTATTCCCGAACAGGCTCCCAGGGATGAAACGTGGCGACAGCTTGCGGGGGGTATGCAGGGAGTATTCCGGGAGTATTCCGGGAAATAATGAATCTGGAGTGGTAAGTGCGAATGAAAATGAAAATAAAACGAAATTACCGGTTTTGGGCCACTGTTTTCGGTTTAATTCTTGGCTTGGCTACGGCCCATGCCCAGAATACGGAGCTGGTCGACCAATATTACGATACGACGCCGCTGGAACGGGCCGAGGCGCAGGTCGAAGTCCTGGCCGACGTACTCGAACTGGATCCGCAGCAAGCCGGTGCACTGGTGCCGATCATCCTCAAATACTCGAAAAAAGTACAAAGACTGATCAATCAGGTTGCATCGGATGCCGTTCTTTTCCATGAAATTCAGAAATTTTCGGATTCCAGGGACAGGGAAATTGTGGCTTTGTTAACCAAAGAACAGCAGGTTCGTTATCAGGAATACAAGGCCAGGCTGCGTAAAATCGTCGCTGATGTGATCCAGCGTCGGAATAAGTGACCGTGTCGTATAGCCTATCTGGCGGGTCTGTCCGGCGGCTGTGAATTTATATAAAAATGCCCCCATATCAGTACCGGAGATATGCCCGTGATACTGGTTCATAGGCTAGCCCGCATGTCTTACGGAGTGGCGAGATGATCGCGCAGAGATTTGGATTCACAAGGCACTACTTCAGTCGTAATGTGTATTTCCGACTGAAGGAAATGCCTTGTGGATTCAAAGATACTTGTTTATTCAAAGATTCAGGGAGGGATCGTCAATCCCGTGAGACATGTGGGCTAGGTTCGAGATTTGGGTTGCGGCTCGGTTTTGCAGTGATGGTTTTTGCCACTGCATCATTGGTACAGTCCGCAACGGTTGCGGATCTGGAGTCCGCCAGGCGGAGCTTGAGTGCGGCGCGGGATGCGATATCCACGGCGTCCGTAGAGTTCAGAACCTTGGTGGCGGACGGAGGCCTAACCGGGCCTGAGATCGAGGACTACAGGTCGTACCTGGTGCGGCTGAAACAATCGGTTGTGTCGAATTGCCGGACTCTCATCGATTTGAAGGAGAAATTGGGTGATACCAACCCGGAACCGGGTTGTGATCCGGGGCTGACGGCTCCGCCTGGTCCGGTGTCCTTTCCACAGGAACGTACAGAAACGGAAAAGACCGCCAGCCTTGACAGCCAGCTCGGCGCGTCCCTGTCGGAATTTGACGAACTGCTGCTGCGCGAGATGGAAGATCTCAAACGAAAACAGTCCGGTTCACCCGACACCGCAGCTCGTTCCGGCGGCGGGGACAGTGAGGGCCGGAGTGGGGGCTCGGAAACCGCAAGCGGTGCTGCGGAATCCGCGGATTCGCGGCAGTCTGGAGACGGTGCTCAACAGCAGGGCTCTGCACAGAAAGGAGAAGAACAGCAGCAGGGAGATGAGGTTGCCGTACGTTCTGAACAGAATTCGCCGCAGCAAGGCGCGGGTTATGGAGGCAGCCGTGACAGCAAGGGCGAATCCACCAGTACTGGGCAGCGTGATCAGCCTCCGGCGGCGGACGATGATGACATCGTGGCGAGGCAGTTGCGTGAAGCCGCGGAAAATGAATCGGA
>CAXMTM010000224.1:0-2634 GCA_964196385.1 Arenicellales bacterium | reverse complement strand
GGCTATGGAGCCCAGCCGCCGCACCCGGAGTGGCCGGGCAACGCCCGCATTGCCGTCCAGTTCGTCATCAACTATGAGGAGGGCGGCGAACGCTGCGTGCTGCACGGTGATGCGGAGTCGGAAGCTTTCCTGTCCGAGATTATTGGCGCTTCCCCGGTACCGAAGGCGCGCAACGTCAATATGGAGTCGATCTACGAGTACGGTTCCCGAGCCGGGTTTTGGCGTTTGCACCGCTTGTTCACCATAAAGCAGATCCCGGTCACCGTGTTCGGTATAGCGATGGCGCTGGAACGAAACCCGGATGCGGTGGAACAAATGCTTCGCGTGGACTGGGAAATAGCAAGTCATGGATATCGCTGGATAGACTACCAGTATGTCGACGAAGCGGTAGAGTGGGAGCACCTTCAAAAAGCCATCGAAATCCACCGCAGGGTGACCGGTCAGCGTCCCACCGGCTGGTATCTGGGACGTTGCAGCCCCAATACGCACCGTTTGGTGGCCGAAGAAGGGGGGTTCGTTTATAACGCGGATTCCTACGCCGATGATCTGCCCTACTGGGACAATACCTGCGGCGCACCACAACTGATGGTGCCGTACACGCTGGATGTGAACGACATGCGCTTTGCCACCAATCAGGGATTCAACTGTGGTGACCAGTTCTACACTTATCTCAAAGACACCTTCGATACCTTGTACTCGGAAGGTGACACCATGCCCAAAATGATGTCCGTTGGGTTACATTGCAGGCTCGCCGGGCGGCCCGGCAGGATTGCCGCGCTGCAGAGATTCCTGGACTATGCCACGGCGCGCGACCGGGTCTGGTTTGCCAGGCGTGTTGATATCGCGAATCACTGGCGCAAGTACCACCCGGTACCCCCGGATCCTCGCCTGCGCCAGGTTGACGGCTGAATGTCCTTAAGTAAAGGCCACTTTGACCCGGCCCCGCTTCATTGCAGTGCGATGGCGCGTGCGGATTTTGTCGAAGTGTTCGGTGGTGTCTACGAACACTCGCCCTGGGTAGCGGAGAGCGCCTGGTTGCGGGGCCTGGGAGCGGAACATGATTCGGTGGCAGGGCTGAGTGGGTTGTTCAGGGAGATTGTCGAACAAGCAGGGCCGCAAAGACATCGGGTACTGATCCGGGCTCACCCCGACCTTGCCGGCAAGGCGGCGGTGCGCGGGGAGCTGACCGCGGATTCGACCAGCGAACAAGCCGGCGCGGGTATCGACCAGTGCAGCGAGAGGGAATTTGAGCATTTTCAGAACTGCAACACGGCGTATAAAGAGAAATTCGGATTTCCTTTCATCATGGCGGTGAAAGGCAGCAACAGAACCGCGATCCTGACCGCCTTCGAACACCGTTTGCACAACGACCGTGATGCGGAATTCCATCGCGCCCTCGAAGAGATCCACAGGATCGCAGGTTTCAGGCTGGAACAAATCGCAAAAGCCACGCTCTCCCGGAGGGATAGTGTCGCAAAATCCCCCTCTCCCGCTTCCGGGAGAGGGTTGGGGTGAGGGCATTAACGGCACTACAACGAATGTTCGAATGCAACCATGACAAACAACGACGGCATCGATAATCCTTTTACGGGTTACATTGACCTGGCTCAGCCACGGTTGGGTTCCCGATCTGTATATGCGACCGACGAGTTCTTCGCGGCCAGGGAACGACTGATCGATCCGGCGCCGCCCATATTCATCCCGGACAAGTTCGATGACCACGGCAAGTGGATGGACGGTTGGGAGAGCCGGCGCAAGCGCGGTCCCGGCCACGACTACTGCGTGGTTAAGCTGGGCGTACCGGGCTTGATAAGGGGTTTCGATATCGACACTACGCACTTTACCGGGAACTACCCCCCGGCTGCGTCCATAGACGGCTGTGTAAGCGGTGAAGACGTTCCGGCGGAGGATGCCGATTGGCAGGGTGTTCTGCCCCGGGTGGATCTCGGGGGAAACGCACATCACTATCACGCGGTGGACGATGGCACCCATTTCACTCATTTGCGGCTGAATATTTACCCGGACGGTGGTGTGGCGCGTTTAAGGGTGTATGGCCTGATCAAACCCGACTGGTCGAACTACGCGGATAAAGACGTCCTCGATCTGGTGGCGTTGCAGAACGGGGGGCGGGCCATTGCCTGCAACGACGAACATTATGGTTCCATGCACAACCTGAATGCGCCGGGGCGCGGGGCCAACATGGGAGACGGGTGGGAGACCGCTCGCCGACGCGGACCGGGTCACGACTGGGTAATCCTGAAACTGGGCCACTCTGGAAAAATCGGCGAAATAGAGATCGACACCGCACATTTCAAAGGCAACTATCCGGACCGGGCCTCGATACAGGCGGCGCATCGCCCACCAGGCGATGTGGCACGGATCGGCAAGGACAGTGTCTCGTGGCCGACCTTGTTGCCCGAATTCAAACTGGAAATGGACCGGCAGCACCGTATTACCGAAGAGATCATCGACGTCGGTGCGGTGACTCATGTGCGGTTGAATATATTCCCGGACGGCGGCGTGAGCCGCATCCGCTTGTACGGGCGACTAGCCCCCATTTCTCACCGGATTGACGAGCCCTCACTTGATCTTTGAATCCACAAGACACTACTTCAGTCGCAATGATATTCCACG
>CAXMTM010000223.1:0-3275 GCA_964196385.1 Arenicellales bacterium | reverse complement strand
TTTCGTTCTTTTCTCCGTCCATCGTCGTCCCGGGCATTGTAGGAGGTGTAATTGTGGTGTATCGCGCGCGGCGCCCAGGCCACCACGACACGATAACCCCGGGACTTGATTTCCAGGCACAGGTCGCGGTCTTCACACATGTAAAACCAATACGGGTCATACCCCCCGGCCTGCACAAAAATCGATTTGGGGATCGCCAGAAACGCGCTCTCAACGTGGTCGCAGTCGTACAGCGCGTTTTGTCCATTTAGAATTGGCGGATAACAGAAATACTTACTGCGTTTGTTTGGGCCGACAATCCGCAAGGCGGCCTCGTTTTCAGACGGGGGGTAATATATATACTTTTCGTGCCTGAATTCGCCACAGGTTTTTCCGGCAATGAACTCCACGTCCATGCCTGTTGCATCGGCAGGTCCGCAGCCTCCGACAGCACCGATGCCCGGATTCCGACGGATAATTTTGGCAAGCTCGTCGACACTATTCGGCAGCAATTCCGTATCGTCGTCCAGAAACAGAAAAATATCCCCGCCAGACCTGTTGGCGGCGATGTTCCGTGAGTAAGCAGGGCCCAGGTTTGTCGGGTTCCTGATGTACACATCGATCCGTGGCAGCAGGTGCGACAGGTCTGCCGTGCCGGCATCGTCTACGACTATGGTTTCAATCTCGCACCCGCATTGCTGAATCTCGATACTGCGCAAACAGGCATCCAGATCGGTCGGCCTGTTGTAAGTAGGAACGATGATTGAAAACTTCATAACAGGGAGTATACTTTTTTCATATTTCGGATTACAGGCGACTCATGGGCATTACCAACATAAGTTTTTCTTTACTGCTGGTCGGAATACCGGCGTTTGCCGGTGCTCATATTGTGGTGAATTCATTCGGCCGAAAAAATATCACCAATGGCATATCTATTCTGCTCTACGCAATTGCGGTCGGCGCCGCGCTTGCTTATTTCCTGCCGGAGGGGCGCTTCAGTCGTGGCGACTACCAGATCACCGCGCCATCGGTACTGGCCCTCGGGATCATCCTCGGTGTAGTATCCGGGTTTATTTCGAGACACCGCGATAAATAACTACTTCCGTCCTACTTGCATAAAGCGCGTGTATTTTTTTAGTTTCATCTGCCCCTGATACATTACCTCCGACATCGGAGCCTGCCGGACGAACGCCTCCAGGTCGACGGCGCAATTGATGTGCTCATCGCAAGAGAAGTAATCGTTGGACTGCACCACCATCAGGGTCTGTGGCGGGATCCTGTCGTACCAGCGATCGAAGTCACTCAGGTGTTCGCAGCTCGTATTGATCAACAGATCCGGCTTGCCGGGCTTTTTACCGGACCGGCTGAACATCTGGCTATAGTCCAGATGGTATACATCGGCCGTAACTGATTCGAATTTACCGCATTCGACATGGGTCCGGTTCAACGCATCCGCTATCGGTTTGCACTGTGCATCGATATCCACGGACACGACTTTGTCAATTGAAAATCGGGGGTCGTGCAACAGCATCGCCCCCAGCACGCCATACCATCCGCCCAGGATGTAAATCACACCCAGATTCACCTCACCGGCATCAACCAGGGAATCGAGCAGCCATTTTTTTGAGGACACCTGCCCCAGGTTGAGGGACTGGCCCAACCTCATCACCGGATATTCCCTGATGGCATGGAGAATATCGAGGATAAAGGAACTGCTCATGTACACGGACAAACCGTCCAGAATGTCGTGGTAGAACTCGTCCTTCTGCGGGGCAGTGACTTTATCTTGCAAAGGGTATCTCATCGGTCAGCAACCCAGAAAGACAACCCCAACAGGCATAGCACTTTAAGGGCGCGCGCCAACTCTGCGAGCTTATTTTTACGCGGGCCCTTAGCTGTCATCCTGGCGCAGGCCGGGATCCAGGGCTGCCGGTGGTGGCCATATTTTCTGGATTCCGGCCTGCGCCGGAATGACGAATACTGGATTTGCAACACGATTCCGCGAAAGTGAGTGCCACGCAATTCAACACCACTTTATGGCTGAGATATATTTAGAACTTGTATTATTCCAGGTGTCCCAACGCCTCCGGAGGGACCACTGTTTTTTCGCCGCCAGGCGGGGTCCACAACAACTGCAGTGCGTGGGTGCCTTTTTTCTGGTAGTAGTCGATCTTGAGTTCGTACCAGCCAGGCTCCCCGATGACCAGCTCCAATGGGTCGGACTCACGATCGAAGTGGATTTCCGGATCCTCCCAGATCTGAACCCCGCCAACCCAGAAGCGTGCGCCGTCGTTGGTAACGAGATGAAGAACATGGTTGCCTGCCACTTCGAAATGGATCATACCGCGGATAAACGCGCCCACCATCACATCCTGATCAGTGGTCAACACATTGATGATCTTATCCTCTTTGGTAACCGGGTCTGTTTCGGTGAGTTGATCCAGGTTCGGGATTGGTTTGCCCTTGATCGGGGGCAGATTCTCCTTGTAGAGTTCATCGAGGGTATAGAATTTATCAAAAAGGTAGGTTACTGCGAGGCCCGGTTTGATCACGTCGGGGGCGGGCTGCGGCGCGAGCGGCGCCACACCGGTGAAGGGCCCGGCCTGGGCCGGTGCCAATGGTCCTGAAAGCGCGAGCGTTGCCAGCAGACCAGCAAAATTCCTGAAGCCTCGATTAACGATCCGGGCAGTTGGGGACGTCGTAGAGCGGGACATCAAACCTCCTCCGTTTTACTTCTTGTAATGGGGCTCCGCAGTATACTGGCTGATCGGCAAAGAAACAAAAATGGGGTCAGACCCCAACACCCAACTCAATCCGGCGTGAAGGCAACACGCATAACGTCATCGGGCTTGTTGGGCCTGTCCCGGCGGGCCGCCGCATCATAGCGTTGCTTGAAATCACGGTGCACACCGCAAGTGTGTGCACAAGTGCCCGGGGCAGCCGAGGCGTGATGCCACAACGCCTCCAGCTCCCGCCACTGCGGTGAGGCAAGAATCTGGAAAATGGAATACTTGCGCAGATCGAAGTGCTCTCGATTACGGTAGAACCACGTGGCGGTATCGGATGACTCGCAGTTAGTGCACGGGTAGAGATATCCAAGAGCGGTTATCGCCAGCCCTTTGCCGGAAAGACAGTTGGGCCGGATAGTAATCTGTCGATCCAGATCGATCGCCGGCAGGCCGGCTGACCTGACCTGCCGAATCATCCGTCGGTTCCGGTTGACCACCCCGATGTAGTCGTCGCTCTTCGGCGCCAGGGGATCGTCCTCCCGGAAGCGCGCACTTTTTTTAAACGTG
>CAXMTM010000222.1:0-2562 GCA_964196385.1 Arenicellales bacterium | reverse complement strand
GGCTTCCAGGCGGGGGTTGTGTCGATCACGGCATGCAGAGAACAGGGAGTCCGGTCTGTGATGTCTCCCGCCCAGGTTGCGCCCAGGGACAGGGCGAACTCTCGTGATGCCTCGTCCCGGGCAAAAACATAAACCTCTGTGTCGGGATAGAGGTGTTTTACCAGTTGCAATACCAGGTGCGCCGACCCACCAAACCCGGTTAATCCCAGATGCTGATGGTCGCCGATACCGGACAGCTTAAGTGCCCGATATCCGACGCCTCCCGCACACAATAGCGGCGCGGCCTGTTCATCGGTGAATTGCCCGGGTATAGGGTGAGCGTAGGGCGCGGGGACCGTCATAAATTCTGCATAACCGCCATTGACATCTCTGCCCGTAGCGACGAAAGCAGCATCGACATTCTCGTGTTCGGAACCTGACGAACTGTGAATCCAGCCGACCCCGAGCCGGTCTCCGAGTTTGAATTGTGTTACGTTGTCGCCTAGCTTGTCGACAGTGCCTACTACTTCGTGTCCGGGAATAACGGGCAGCCGGGGCGGGGGAGTACGCCCCTCGATCTCATCGAGTTCCGTGTGGCATACGCCACAGGCATGGACTTTAAGCCTGATTTCCCCGGGGGCTGGTTGTGGCATCGGGAGTTCACACAGTTCAAGGGGCTCGGCGGCCGGCCCGACAGAGCGAAGGCGTTTCAGCACCATTGCTTTCATACGAACGGATTATAAACTCCCGTGACTAAAATAAACGTAATAACTACCTGTATGCCAAAACAAATCGATGCACATTATCTGGTCCTGGTGGCTGGGTTCGTATGTTGTATTTTTACTGTCTATAGCTGGGCTCAGGCGGACCTGACCGTGGTAGAGGGAAGTGTGGTGTACGTGGAATATATTGTAGAGCTCACCGATGGCACTGCTGTATCCGGCAATGTCGGCAAGGATGCGATGGTGTACGAGGCCGGCGGCGCCTCCATTCTGCCGGCGCTGGACGCAGCCTTGAGAGGCCTGAAAGCCGGGGACGCCAGGGTTGTATATCTGAAACCCGCGGACGCCTATGGCACGGTCAACGAAAAGCTGTTCGTGGAGGTGCCTTTGGAACAACTGCCGGAAGATGCCCGCAACACCGGAGCTGTATTAGTGTCCGCAAACGAGCGGGGTGAACAGCAGAGAGTCACTGTGCGTGAAGTGAAAGATGCGGTGGCTATTGTTGACTACAATCACCCCCTGGCCGGGCGGAACCTCGTATATCGCATAAAAATCCTGGATGTGAAGTGAAGCCACGGTTCCCTTATGGGAAAATCAATGGAATAAACACCTGATCACTGCCGTCTCGTTTATTAATCAATAATTCCATATTTGGGTCGCGGGTCGGATCGACCAGACCGTAAAACGGGAGTAGGTATATGCGAACGGTTCGATACGTGGCGCTGGTGGTGGCTGTAGTGGTGCTGGGTAACTTCGGCAATGTGTCAGCGGTGACACAGAAAGAAGAAGCAGAAGAACTCCAGAGACAGCCTGATGGTGGCGCAAACACTCAGAGCAGGCATTTTCGAATGAACCAGACCGCGGAACTGAACCCCGATGATTCCGCCCGTATCTATGACTTGATAAAAGGCGCCCTGACCAAGGGTTACGCCACTTCCGGTTTCACGGGCGCAGGCCGTTATCAGTCATTCACCCGTTACAACGATGCTCCATATGTTTCGTCCACCCACGGTAACCACTACCTCAATAACTATTCCAACGATATTGCGAAGAACTACGGCAAATTCGAAAAAGGTATACCGATGCCGGTGGGGTCGATAATTTACAAGGACAGTTTCGCTGTGACCCAAACCCAGCAAAGTTTCAGTAAGTCGAGTTCGCGTCAGATCATACTGGGTCCTCTTTTTATCATGCGTAAAATGGAAAAGGGTTTCAACGATGTCACTGGTGATTGGCAATATATCCAGATCCAGCCGGATGGGGAGATGCTGGGTATGACCGGTGGCGAGGGTGCCGAACGTGTAGAGTACTGCATTGGCTGTCACCTGGCCCAAGAAGATTTCGATCACCTTTATTTCGTCCCGGAAGATCGCCGCCTGCCGCAATAGCCCTGCCTTACCTAAACCGTCACCGCTCTTCGGGATTTAGCAACAGCACCGACTCTTTGTGATATAAACCTGTAGATCAAATACAGGTGACTCATCATGCAGCGCGATCGAATATTGCCTTTGTCGATGATCCTGTCGTTGTTGGTTCTTAGTCCCGGGATTCAAGCTGGCCTCGACGAACTGAAATTGCTGCATGGCAGCGTCTGGTTCAAAGAAAAAATTTCCCTGCCGCCCGCCGCGGAAATTCTGGTGACACTGGAAGATGTGTCGCTGATGGATGTGTCATCGAAGATGCTGTCCGCCAAGAGGTTGCGGGCCAGAGGGTCACCTCCCTACGAGTTTACATTGGAGTACGATCCAGCGTTGATTGACGATCGACACCGCTACTCGCTTCGTGTGCGTATCGAGTGGGGCCGTAAGCTCAGATTCATCAGTACTGTGAATATCGACCCTTTTTCCCCGGCATCCGGCGA
>CAXMTM010000221.1:0-4283 GCA_964196385.1 Arenicellales bacterium | reverse complement strand
TTCGGGATATGTTGAAGGAGCATCCTGACGTTGATCCCGAACCCGCGCGTGTTCGCTTTACCGAATACGGTGAACATTCGTTGAACCTGGATATATTTACCTACATCAAGACCAGAGACTTCAATAAGTATCTTGAAATTGTGGAGGATCTCAATCTACGAGTGCTGGATATCGTCTCTGCTGCCGGTACGCAACTGGCACTGCCTGCGCGCAGCGTCAGACTCGAAGGAGGAGGTGGGGCTGATTCGGTGCTTCTTTCGGCCAACAAGCGGGTTTCCCGACCGGTTTAGAATGTTTGTGCACTGTATGTGAGCAACCCATCCCATAACCTAGCGCATCGCGGTCATCCAAGCTCACGACCCCAGGTCAACTTGAGCCGTCTACCGGCATATCCGCGAGATCGTGTTTCCTGTTAGTCTTTGGAAACTTGTGCAGGTTGATACGGAATCAGTTGGAGGGCGATATGGCGTTTGATCCAGTGGCTTATAAGCAAGCAATCACGGAGGAGTGGGGGCGGGCTGCTCAAGGGTGGCATCGTTGGATACCATCCATAAACGCGTGGCTTGAAGCCGCGACCGAAGCGATGCTGGATCAGGCAGGTGTCAGGGAAGGGGGTCGAGTCATCGATCTCGCGGCGGGGGATGGCGGCCAATCTATCGCGGCGGCCCAGCGCGTGGGCGCTGCAGGGGAAGTCCTGGCAACGGATATAGCCCCCGAATTTGTCAAGCTTGCCAATGCAGTTGCTTCCGGTATGGGCTTAACACATCTCAAAGCCGAGGTGATGGATGTGGAATCCCTGGCACTGCCCGATGGGCAATTTGATGCTGCCATCTGCCGTTTGGGCCTTATGTATCTTCCCGAACTTCAAAGAGGACTTACAGAGATCAAACGAGTCCTTCGCCCAGGTGGGCGAATTTCTGCGGTCGTATTCACGACTGCCGAGAAAACCCCCTTCTTTTCAATTCCGGTAAAATTAATCCGGGAGCGGCGGGGGTTACCATCGCCTGAGCGCGGACAACCCGGCCCGTTCAGTCTTGGCAGCCCGGGAATGCTTGCTCGGAATCTGGCGGATGCTGGATTCAAGGATACACGAGAGCAATTTATTGAAGCGCCCCTTCGGTTTGAATCTGCAAATGAATGTGTTCGCTGGCGACGCGAGGCCTCAGGAACGCTTCATCAGATGTTGAAAGGGTCGGATTTCAAAGAAAAAGAAAAAATCTGGAAAGAAGTAGAAGAAGCCTTGCGCCAATTCGAAACAGAGCAAGGTTTTGAATCGCCCTGTGAACTACTGATCTGCTCCGCCGAAAAATGATGCGCCCGGCGGACCACTCAGCATCCCGGTTGCTGTGAGGTGTTGGACGGAAAATAACCGAATGCTTATTTCAGGTGAAAATATATGAATGAATCAAGATTCAAGATTACCAGGGCCAGGTACTCTATTGGTGACCTGGTTCATCACAAATTGTTTGATTATCGAGGAGTAATCGTCGATATAGATCCGTATTTTCAATTGACTGACGAATGGTACGAAACGGTTGCCCGTAGCAAGCCACCGAAGGACGAACCCTGGTATCACGTGCTGGTACACGAAGCCACAAACTCAACCTATGTGGCGGAGCAAAACCTGGAGCCGGATCCGAGTGGCAAGAAAATCAATCACCCTATGATCGAAAGGTTGTTTACCGTTTTTAGAAACGGACGGTATATTAACGATGAAAAAATCAACTGATGGTTATGCCGCCTACCGAGGTGTCAATCACGGAATTGCGAACTGATTCGCCGAAAGTATATTCAACTTGTTCTTAGTTTGCTCACCCAACTGCCATCCGGGGATCAAACTGACCACAAAGCATCCAAACCCTGTTGCGTTTTGATGCTGGCACTTGCGTATTCAATCTCTACTTTGCCCAGTGGGGTTATAACTCGGTTTGCAACCCTGCTTCTGCGCCGTACTTCTTTAATGATTCATAGGTGGCGGACTTAAGCGGAACCCCCAGTTGAATGTTCCGCTCCCGTGCCCGCAACTCTGCCTCCCCAGGGATGAGTATTTCATCAACGTCTTTGGCCCGCTCACCAGCTTTCACCTGCTCGATCATTCGGTCGACGCGTGACGTGAATTCAGCAGGCGGCATAAGGATCCCGGGATCGATCACCAAAAAGAAGTGGCCGATGTCGGGCGGTTCAGAGTTCTGGCGTATTTGCTCACGACGATGGTCCCGGCAAAAACCGGCGCCACTCAAGGCGCCCGCCAGCACCTCCATAATAAGGGCAAGGCCATAACCTTTGTGCCCGCCTATGGGTACTCCCAGTCCGGCGGCCAGGTCGGACAGATTTGTCGATGGCTGCCCGAATCGATCAAGGATCCATCCCTCCGGCAGCGGCTTGCCCTCGGCCAGCTTGAGACCAATTTTCCCCCGCGGTGCAACACTCATGGTGACATCGAGGAGAATCGGCAGATAATTTGCCGCCGGTATACCTACAGCCAGGGGGTTGTTTCCCAGAGTTGGGGTCAGACTACCGGTGGGGGCCAGGATTACCGGGCCGTTGGTGGTACAAAGCCCGATCAACCCTTCCCGGGCTGCCAGCCAGGCGTAGTGACCGGCGGCGCCGAAATGGTTGGACCGGCGCACACTGACAAGGCCTATACCGGATTGCCGCGCCTTCTGGATCGCGGTCGTCATCGCCACCACTGAAACCCATTGACCGGGACCGTTATGTCCATCCATGCGGGCGCTGTTCGCGGTTTCCTGTTCAATTCGGATTCTTGGTTGTGGGTTGATCTTTGCCGAGGCGATGCGGCGTGCATAACGCGGAATGCTGATCATATTATGCGTCGGTTGGCTGCGCAGGCTGGCTTCCAGTTGTACCTCCGTGACAATCTCCGCCCCCAGCGCATCCAGACCTGCGCGCTGCAGCGCCTCCACACCATAGGCGCGCAGTCTATCGACGGCAACAACGACCGAGTCCCGGGCCTCGTGGGTGATCAGCCCTGGCGTGCCTCCTTCGCCTGCAATTGAATGTCTGGAAATCTCCTCTTCGACCGGACTGTCTTGCAGTTTATTTGTACCACTATGTTCATGCCCGGTTTCGTTAGCTGATTGCTGCGCGCTGCCCGCCCGGCCCGGCGCAAAATTCGCCAGGGCCAGTTCAGCGAGCGTTTGATGCAAAAACAGCTGACGGAGACTGATATCCAAACCCGCCTCCCTGGCAAACGTGACGACCTGGATGCTGAGAATGGAATCTCCGCCCAAATCAAAAAAGTTGTCCTGGGCAGCGATCGAATCCACACCCAGAACCCGCCGCCAGATCGTGGCCAGCTTTTCTTCGACCTGAGTAAGTGGTGTTAAGGACTCCCTGTCATTCGATGCCTGCTTTGGATCCATATCTCCGCCGCCAACATCCGGGTATGAAGCAAGAGAAACCCTGTCGATCTTTCCACTCGGCAACCGTGGCAAAACATCCAGTGTCAGGATCATCGACGGCAACATGTACTCAGGCAGTTTTGCTTTCAGGAACTGGCGCAATGCCCCGACAAACGCTTCATCAGGCCGGTGAATCTCCTGCGCGTCATCCTGTGCTGTGACTGGCCGATTCTGGGTCAGGGTGACGAACGCTATATGCTTTCTACTGCCCCCCTTACCTTGCGTGGAGCGTGCCAGTGGATTACTGTTTTGGGTCCCCGTGGTGTCGCCCTGAAGGACGACAACGGCCTCCCGCACCTGCGGATGCTGTCGTAATATCACTTCGACTTCCCCAGGCTCGATACGGAATCCCCGAACCTTGATCTGTTGGTCGGCACGCCCAAGAAACTCGATGTTCCCATCGGCCCGGTAACGCGCGATGTCACCGGTTCGATAGAGCCTGTCTCCGGGGTCGCCGCTGAAAGGGTCCGTTACAAATCGCTCGGCAGTGAGCCCCTCGTGGTTTAAATAACCCCGGCCTACGCCGGCGCCGCCAACGCAGATTTCGCCACTGGCACCGATGGGCACCGGTCCCCTGGCAGAGTCCAGCAGATAAATCCTGGTATTTGGAATGGGTTGACCGATGGGCACAGTGCCTGTGGTCTCGCCGTGCGAGACGGGGTAAAGAGCCACTATCCCGGTTGTCTCGGTTTGCCCATACATATTGATTGCGCGGACTCCGGGTTCGAAGTATGAAGCCCACTCCCGGGCCACTTCCGAGGTCAGTTGCTCGCTGGCGGACAGAATCAGCCGTACACTATCCAGATTCTCAGCCCGCACAGCGGGCTGCAGCGATTTAAGTGCCGGCATGCAGCCCGACCA
>CAXMTM010000220.1:0-4357 GCA_964196385.1 Arenicellales bacterium | reverse complement strand
CCGGGGTTCGATATGACGGGGAATGCCGGAGACCACCAGTTGGTGGCGATCGGTATCCAGCTCACACCTGCCGAAATAATATTTGGCCAAGTTAATGTAAGAAAATCATAAGGAGTTCTTTATCGTTCCTTCAAGCGGGCTAAAACGCTTTCATCTAAAGTTCCATGCCTGCGCGCTTGCTGGCCACTGGCCCGGCTTCCGGGTTTACAGATCCAGGGCGGCAGATATCAACCATATCGGAGAAATGACCATGCCACAATTCGTTATAGAAAGAGATATTCCCGAGATTGGCAGCGCGGACAGGGAGACCCTCCGTGGGGCCGCCAAAAAATCGAACCAGGTGCTTGCCGACCTGAGTTCGGAGGGCAAGAACATCAAATGGCTGCACTCTTATGTTGCGGACAACAAGACTTTTTGCATTTATGAAACCGACAGCGAAGCCCTGATCGACGAGCACGCACAGCGCAGCGGGTTCCCGGCGACAACAGTGACCGCGATCAGCAAGTCCATAAGCCCGTCAACCGCAGGCGGATAAACTCCGGGGCATTTCCTCAGCGGCCGATCTAGTAGCACGATAATTTTGATCATATTTTCGTGGCTGCTGGTGCGGTCTCGCAGAGAGGTCAGGGTGCAGCAGGACCCGTTGCAGGCAGTTCGCTGTTGCTCCAGACTATAGCGTCCGACTCGGACAGGCTGCTGGGGAAGTACGTGCTTCAATATGTCATCAGTTGAGAAGGTGGATGCAGTTGTTATCGGCGCGGGTGTTGTAGGTCTTGCTATTGCACGAGCGCTGGTGCACCAAAACCGCGAAGTGATCGTGCTCGAAGCTGCCGATTGCATCGGCAGCGGTATCAGCTCCAGAAACAGTGAAGTCATTCATGCCGGCATCTACTATCCCCGGCATAGCCTGAAAGCACGTCTGTGCCGGACCGGAAAAAGGACGCTGTATCAATACTGTGCGGACTACGGGATCCCTCATAAACGGTGTGGGAAACTGATTGTTGCCGTATCTGATAGTGAAAAAGTGGCCCTCTCACAAATACAAAATAGGGCCCTTGATAACGAGGTCGATGATCTCGAGTGGCTGGCCCCGGAGCGGGTGTCCGAACTCGAACCCGAAATTGAATGTGTCGGCGCCTTGTTGTCGCCTTCCACCGGCATCATCGATTCACATGCCCTGATGTTGTCATTGCAGGGAGAGGTGGAAGCGGGTGGCAGCGTTGTGGCCCTGAAATCGAAAGTTTCCCAACTATCCCCTGCCGAAAACGGTATCACGGTCACAAGCGGTTCAGCCGGCGATATGGTGCTGCTGGCGAACAGCGTTGTCATTGCGGCAGGCCTGGGGGCGCAGGCGATTGCGAACAACACCCACGGTTTTGGTCGCGGCCAGGTCCCGCCTTTGTACTACTGTAAAGGCAACTACTTTAGCCTGAACGGTGTCCGCCCGTTCTCCACGCTCATATACCCGATTCCCGAGGGGCACGGGTTGGGCATACATGCGACTATCGATCTGCACGGATTGGTACGTTTCGGCCCCGACTCCCAATGGGTAGATGAGGAGGAATATGGTGTCGATCCATCCAGGGTGGTTCAGTTTTATGAAGCGATTCGACGCTATTACCCCGGACTGCCCGACGGTAGGTTGTCTCCGGCTTACGCCGGAATACGCCCCAAGACCGTGAGTGAGGCCGGGCCCCGCCAGGACTTTCAGATCCTGGGACCTGATGTTCATAACCTGCCCGGCCTGGTGGCACTGTTTGGAATCGAAAGCCCGGGTCTCACCGCGTCTCTGGCAATTGCAGAATATGTGTGCGAGCTTCTACCACCGGCGTGAAGCCCGGTGCCCACGATATCCCGGAGCACACGTTTGCGGTAATATTCCTGGCGATCTGCCGGAATTACAGGAGCACCCGTTGAAGTTAAAGTTTCGAGAAGCAACCGAGTCAGATCTTGCATTGCTTGTAGATATGCTGGCCGATGACGAGTTCGGCGCACAAAGAGAAGATGCATCGAGGCCTTTGAAACAAGCTTACCTGACCGCGTTCAGGTGCATTTCTTCCGACCCCAACAACGAACTGGTCGTCGTTGAGACCGAAGTCAAAATCGCAGGGTTTTTACAATTGACCTTTATTCCATACCTGAGCCACATCGGCTCATGGCGGTGTTTGATAGAGGGGGTGAGAATTCACAGCGAATTCCGGGGAAGGGGCCTGGGCTCCAAGCTCATTGCATGGGCCATCAACCATGCAAAAAAGAAGGGGTGTAAAATTATTCAGCTGACTTCAGACAAAAGGAGGCCGGATGCAATCAGTTTTTACAAGGCGCTGGGTTTTGAGGCAACTCACGAAGGCTTGAAATTAAGGCTCATTTAGAGGCTGACAAAACCATGCGGAGAAGAATTTCTTGCTGCTTTGAAGACGTGCCCGTGTGACTACGTGTAGAACACGTACTCCATGACATCAGTTGCGTCCTTGTTAGCCGAGGTTCGAGCCTGCACCCTCTGCAAGGCTTACTTGCCGCATGCTCCCCGGCCCGTCCTTCAGTTGCACCCGAAGGCAAGGATCCTGATCGCGGGGCAAGCCCCGGGCAGAAAGGTTCATGAAACGGGTGTGCCGTTCGATGACCCCAGTGGGAATCGATTGCGCGAGTGGCTGGGCGTGACGCGCGAAGAGTTCTACGACCCTGAAAAAATAGCGTTTCTGCCTATGGGGTTCTGTTTCCCCGGTTCAGGAAAATCCGGGGACCTTCCACCACGATCAGAGTGTGCGACGGCCTGGCGCAATCAGCTTCTCGGAGAACTTCACCATCTGGAGATAACACTGGTGCTCGGTAAATACGCACAAGCCTACCACTTCGGTGACGCGCACTCGTCTTTGACAGAACTGGTGCAGTCATGGCGCACTGACTGGCCAGACAGGGTCCCGCTGCCACACCCCAGTCCGAGAAACAACCTTTGGCTGCGCAGGAACCCGTGGCTCGAGACCGAGTTGCTGCCGGTGCTTCGGAAACGAATCTCAGAGGTTATTGGGTAAGATTTGAAAAGCTTGGCTTTCAGCCGGTCAGTCCCCACATATAACCAGGAGCTTGTCCGAGAACAGAGAGCCTACTGCGGAAAAGCCCTTTTGGCCCATTTTCCCGCTCATTTTTCCAAAACATGAACAAGGATATGAATAACTATTCTCCTCGAATGATCGAAAAACTGGACTCAAAATGACTTCCCCTCGCTACGGCTTCTATTCCCGGACAGGCTCCTAGCCGCAGGCCCATACAGTTCAATACGTACATGGAATTCAAAGACTACTACAAGGTACTCGGCGTCGATAAAGACGCCACTCAGGATCAGATCAAGCGAGCGTACCGCCAGCTGGCGCGCAAGTACCATCCTGATGTGAGTCAGGAGGCTGATGCTGAAGAGCGGTTCAAGGCCGTGGGCGAAGCCAATGAAGTCCTCAAAGACCCGGAAAAAAGGGCAGCCTATGATCAATTGGGCAGCCAGTGGCAGGCCGGCCAGGAATTCCGGCCGCCCCCCGACTGGGACGCAGGCTTCGAGTTTAGTGGCGACGAGAGCCCGGCATTCAGTGATTTCTTCGAGTCGCTGTTCGGACGGGCTCAGTCCGGCGGCAGGGGGACACCTTACGGATATGACGGCCGCGGCAGGGATCATCACGCCAAGGTGATAATCGACCTGGAGGATGCATATACGGGGGCGCCGCGACAGATCACGTTGCAGGCGCCCTATGTTGATGAGACCGGCCATGTCCGCACCCAGGAAAGGACACTGAACGTTCGTATCCCCAAAGGCGTAGTGCAGGGGCAGCATATACGCCTCGCCGGGCAGGGCGATCCCGGAGGGAACGCCGGAAAAGCAGGAGATCTGTTCCTTGAAGTGCAATTCCGGCCGCACGGATTGTATCGGGTCCAGGGCCGCGACGTGCACATCGATGTTCCGGTGGCGCCCTGGGAACTGGCTTTGGGGGCGCAGATCAGAGTACCGACCCCCGCCGGCAAGGTTGAGGTCACAGTGCCGGCGTCATCCCAGTCCGGTGATAAGCTGCGACTTGCCGGCCGCGGAATCCCGGGAAAGAAAAGCGGTGATCTTTACGTAGTGTTGCGGGTCATTTTTCCACAGGCTGTCAGCGAAAAAGGACGTCAGGTTTATGAGGACATGAAAAACGAAATGTATTTCAATCCAAGACAACGCCTGGGTGTTTGACGATGACCAAAACCAAAATACTGACTGGCGTGGTCCTCGATGAAAATATCGAACTGACGACCAATGATCTGTGCCGGAGTTGCTTCGTGCAACGCGAAATGATCGTGGCGCTGGTCGAGGAGGGGGTGCTGACACCGGTTAATC
>CAXMTM010000219.1:0-2263 GCA_964196385.1 Arenicellales bacterium | reverse complement strand
GGAACAAACTCTTCACCGGTGACTTTTTGATCGACGATACGGCCGTTCTCGACAACGTATTCCATCAGTTCGAAAGTCATACCCTTGAGCTTGCCATCCTCGATCACAAATTCCCTGGGGGCGTGGTTGACGATGATCTCGACGTTCTCTTCCTCGGCGTCTTCAAGCTCCCAGGCCGAGGCTTTGAAAAACTCCCGTGGTTTTCGCGCCATGACCTTGACGCTTTTTGCACCCAGCCGCAGCGAAGTGCGGCAGCAGTCCATCGCGGTATTACCCACGCCAATAATCAACACGTTTTCACCGATGGATTCGATATGCCCGAAAGCCACCGACTCCAGCCAATCGATGCCAATGTAAATGTTGTCCGCGTCGTAACGACCGGGTAGCTTGAGTTCCTTGCCACGCGGGGCGCCAGTGCCTACGAAAACCGCGTCGTAACCCTGCTCCAACAGGGCTTTCATGCTCTCGATACGGTGGTTGTAGTGCACTTCCACGCCCATATCGACGATGTAGTTGATTTCTTCGTTCAACACTTCGATGGGTAGACGAAAAGAGGGAATGTTGTAGCGCATCAGGCCGCCGGCCACACTCTGCGCTTCGAAAATTGTGCACTCGTAACCCATGGGCATCAGATCGTTGGCCACCGCCAATGAAGCACAGCCGGCACCGATGAGAGCGACTTTTTTGCCGTTTTTACTGGCCGGAATGACGGGTAGTTGATCGCTAATGTCGCCTTTGTGATCCGCTGCTACGCGTTTCAATCGGCAGATCGCGACCGGCTTATCCTCCAGGCGGCCACGCCGGCAAGCGGGCTCACAGGGGCGGTCGCAGACACGGCCGAGGATAGCCGGGAAGATATTGCTTTCGCGGTTGACCATATAGGCGTCCGTGAAGCGGCCCTGGGCAATCAGCCGAATATATTCGGGAACATCAGTGTGAGCGGGACAACCCCACTGGCAATCCACTACCTTGTGGAAATAATCCGGATTGTTCGTGTCGGTGCGTTTCATTTGCCTTGTGCGTTCGCCCCTTACCCGGGGCCTTTACCGGGAATTCGCGCAAGCATAACCGTTTTGATTCCCGTTCGCATCATCGCTTTCGTCTCAATGGCGTGGCATCCGCAAAATTCCGGGACCACTTGCGCTGTGACGTCCCGGCGCCTAAGGTTAGAAACATGCCCATTCCATCATCCGGCACAGCATGAAAACACATCGATTCCTGCGCTTTACCTTGCCGATTTTTTTATTGATGCCGGCCCTGTTGACAGCAGATCCAGTATCGGTGGCCGACCAGGCGCGGCAGTGGCGCATAGCGCACGAACAGGAAATCGTAGAGGGCTTTGTCGAACTTCTCAGCATTCCGAATGTAGCCAGCGATACGGAAAACATCTGGCGCAATGCCCACTACATCAGCGGCCTCTTCGAGCCGCGCGGCTTCGAAGTCCGACTGCTGGAAATTGCTGGCAGCCCACCGGCCATATTCGCCGAGCGAAAGACACCAGGGGCAGACAAGACCCTGATGATTTACGTTCATTACGACGGCCAGCCGGTGAATCACGGCGACTGGGCCTCTGATCCGTGGGCACCGGTGTTACGTGACGGGCCGGTGGAAATGGGTGGAAAAATCATTCCCATGCAGGCACCTTTCGACCCCGAATGGCGACTATTCGGCCGATCCGCCGGCGACGACAAGGCGCCAATCATCGCATTACTGGCCGCTTTGGACGCGCTGACAAAGGCCGGAACAGAGCTGTCTGTGAACCTGAAACTGTTTTTCGAAGGGGAGGAAGAGGCCGGTTCACCGCATCTGGCGGAGATGCTCGCCCGTTACCAGGATATTTTGGGCGCTGACCTGTGGCTGTTCTGCGACGGGCCGGTTCATCAAAGCCGACAATGGCAGCTAAGCTATGGTGTACGGGGCTCCTATGGCTTTGGACTGACCGTATTCGGTCCCAACCGGCCTCTGCACAGTGGACATTACGGCAATTGGGCGCCCAACCCGATCGTGCGCCTGACCGAGCTGATCGCCACCATGCGCGACAGCCGGGGAAGTATCCTGATCGATGGCTATCACGAGCAGGTGGTAGCCCCGAGCCTGCTGGAACTGGAGGCCATCGAGCGTGCGCCCTCAGTAGATGATCAACTGATCCGGGAACTCGGTATCGGCCGGCCGGAAACCGATCAACGAGTGGAGCTGGCGGTCATGCGCCCGGCCATGAACCTGCGCGGCATCCGCTCAGGTGACGTCGGCAGCCAGGCCCGCA
>CAXMTM010000218.1:0-6775 GCA_964196385.1 Arenicellales bacterium | reverse complement strand
GCGTTTCCTTAACCAGAGTTTCAACCAATACAGTCGCTGGGAGTTCGCGATTTAGCGTGGCTGCTTGTCCGTACAATAGAAACTGAAAGTCTAGTTCTTCGTTATCAGCACTCTTTTCCCGGAGCGGGCCACTAAAGCTGTACATTGATGGAAAATCCGGAATGGGTGTTCGATTCTCCGCCATGGCTTCAATATATCTGTTGTTCCTTGCCCTGGCGGGTCGACCGGAGAATGCCCTGGTAAGCCTGGTATCCTGGTCGGTCGCGTTGCGTATAGTGGATCGGTGTGCTTCGCTAATCCTGGCCTCGGGACAAGAAAGAAACGCCGTGCCCATTTGAATGCCACTCGCGCCCAGTGCAAAAGCAGCAGCAATACCCCGGCCATCGGCGATTCCGCCCGCAGCGATAACCGGCACATCGACTGCATCGCAAACCTGTGGCACCAAGGCCATGGTCCCAATGCCAAAATCCTCATAGGTCGTGTCAAAACTACCGCGGTGACCGCCCGCCTCCCAGCCTTGTGCGATAATAGCGTCAACACCGGTATCGTTAAGTATTTTTGCTTCCGCTACGGTAGTTGCCGAACACAGAACAACACAGCCGGCATCTTTTAAAGCCTGCACCATATTTATCTCGGGCAGTCCAAAGTGAAAACTGGTCACTGCTGGTTTTAACTCTAGTAACAATGAGAGGGTATCGGTATTGAATGTACCGAATGGTATTTTGGCTGACTCGGGAACCTCAGCCAAGCCCGCCTGTTCGTAAAAAGGTCTTATTCGGTTACGGGTTCGTGCATTGATTTCTTTATTTTCCTTTGGAGGGCTATGAGTAAAGAAATTTAAGTTAAACGGCATATCTGTGGCGGTACGAAGCGCGTTAACATTCGCCCTTATCTCTTCTAACGGCGTCGCCGCATAGCCGAGTGACCCCAACCCACCGGCATTACTGACCGCAGCGGCAAGCGCAACGGTTGCGGACCCCGCCATCGGGGCTTGAATAATGGGGTGTTCAACCTTCAATAATTCCGTGAGGTCTGTTTTGGGCCACATATAACGTCTCCGGGCTGTGGCGGTTTGCTGTTCTAACTCGATGTCATACGAATTTAGCCAGGCTTATTCGTAACGTAGCCTGCCAAACTGTGGTAACAGGGCCTGCAGAGACTCTTCGGTGGTTGTGTGGGGTTAACTGCGGATAACCAGCTTCTTCAGTTTGAAGCTATCCTTCTTGTGTTAAAAAAGATTGTGTCAAAAAAAACCCCGCAATTTCATGCGGGGTTTTCTCGAAATACCAAACAAACAGACCGCTTAGACCTGTACGTTTGTAGCCTGCGGCCCTTTGGGTCCCTCTTCGGCGTCGTAAGTTACCTGCTGGCCTTCAGCAAGTGTACGGAAGCCTTCGCTGGCGATAGCAGAAAAGTGGACAAAAAGATCTTTTCCACCATCGGAAGGGGTTATAAAGCCGAAGCCCTTAGATTCGTTAAACCATTTAACAGTACCTGTTGCCAAAATATTTACCTCTTTAATTAATAAAAAATATAACGCGTTACAAGTCTTACGAGGTTATTAACAGGAGAATGCTAGGAGAGAACTTCTGACAAGAACCTGGATAGAATGTAGCGCAACGCAGTGTTACCAGATTTTCACCAAAAATTCCACTCGTTTTTCTATTTTTAGGGGCTATAAAGGCAAATCAAGGCCATAATCCTGCCTACGGTCGGTTACAGCAGTAATTTCACCGGCTGACTCGCAGGATCGCACGGGGGTCCACACCGGAGATAAACAACAGAAAATTATCAGGGAATTTGTACTAATTGCGAATTTGCCATGCACGGGTGGAAATGAAGCGAGGAAAGATCGATGAGTAGCGAGACGGATTGGCTTGAACTGCAAATGATGCCACACGGCGTGGTGGCGGCACGCCCCTACAATGGGAATCAGCGTTGGGCGGGCGGTGTAGCGTCTCGCTTTGCAGAACACGAAGCAGCGGGGTTGATAGCACTGGCTGCGGCCAGTGTGCCGCATCAAGTGAATGTGTCCGTTGTGTTCTGGCGCGATATCGCGGCGGATTTCCTGCGCTCACTTTGTCATGTGTCCGGGAATGGCGTCCTCGCGCACGACGTGATCGAGTCGCCCTCCGCGGCCGTCCTGGCGGAGTGGGTTCTGAATGCGCCCCCGATGCAGGGGGCGGAATATCTGACTCCGGACATTCTGCGCAAACTGTGGCAACGCCTCCTGGAATGGACGGTGGAACAGGCGAACGAATGCGGGGGATTGAGCCCTTTTCTAAGCACGTTTGCACCTCGATGGTCCCGGGTTGGGCGGGTGACCCTGCATTTGGCGGAGAACAAGGGGGACGCGGAGTATCCGTTTGCTTTCATGGCGACGTATGCGGCCGGGCTGACCCGGGGCGGAAAGGTGCGACGTCTTCCCTTGAAACACGCCCTCGAGGAATATGCCGGGGCCGGCAAAAAAGCCGAGTTACTGAAATTGCTTTCGCCACTGCATTCCGCGGCCAGGCGCAGTGAACCGATTGCGGAGCTGGTGGATACCGGCGATGTCTTTCACCCGCTGGTCTGGACACCCGCAGAGGCTCATGCGTTCCTTAAAGAAATTCCTGTCTGTGAGGAATGCGGGCTTCTCGCCATGCTGCCCAACTGGTGGCGAAAACGGGCGCGACCGCGCGTGAATGTCACTCTGGACAGTGCAAGGAACAGCACCCTCGGCAAAGATACCTTGCTCGAATTCAATATGTCGATGGCACTGGGTGATCAACAACTATCCACGGAGGAAGCCGAGGCGCTCCTGAGCAGCACCAGTGGGCTCGTCCTGCTGCGGGGCGAGTGGGTTGAAGTGGACAGTGAGCAACTGCGCGAAGCGCTGGCGCATTGGCAACAGATCGAGCAGAAGGTTGGAACCGATGGTGTTTCCTTCATCGAAGGCATGCGCCTCCTCGCCGGCGCTTCCGCGGATTTGAAGGACACCGGATCAATTCAGGAACACGACTCATGGGCCTTCGTGGAGCCCGGAGAACGACTGCGCGAAACCCTGGCTGGAATGCGTTCCCCCGACAGACTAAGCGGATCGCCGCCCCCGGGGTTCCACGGGGTGCTCCGCGACTACCAACTTGCCGGAGTAAACTGGCTCTGGTTCTGCGCCGGACTCGGAGTTGGATCCTGTCTGGCTGACGACATGGGGCTGGGCAAGACAGTACAGGTCCTCGCCACACTGTTGAGACTTAAGCAGCAAGCCTCAATGAAAACAGCAACGCCGTCACTGTTGGTCGTGCCGGCATCGCTCATCGGCAACTGGAAGCAGGAAGCGGCCCGTTTTGCACCAGGCTTGAAGCTGCTGATCGCGCACCCCTCCGAAACGCCCAGGCAGGTGCTGAATGATATTGCAGCAAACCCGACGAAGTTTCTGCGGGAGGAGGATATTATCATCACGACTTACAGCATGATCTCTCGTCTCGATTGGCTGCACTCGGTAGGATGGAATTGGGTCATCCTCGACGAGGCCCAGGCGATCAAGAACCCGACGTCACGACAAACCAGGGCGGTCAAGAAACTCGATGGAAAATCCCGGGTGGTCTTGACGGGGACACCCGTCGAGAACCGCCTGGGGGACCTTTGGTCCATCTTTGACTTTCTCAACCCCGGCCTGCTTGGCAGCACCTCGCGATTCAAGTCTTTCGCGAAAGTGCTGGAGAGCCGGGAACATGCACGCTACGCGCCCCTTCGAAAACTGGTCGCACCGTACATCTTGCGGCGAATGAAGACCGACCCCAAAATTGCGCCCGACCTGCCGCAAAAGACCGAGATGCAGGTCTTCTGCGGCCTGGCCAAACCTCAGGCAGTACTCTATAAGCAAGGCGTGACCGCCCTGGCCAGGGCCTTCGATCAGATCAAGGGTGATGGTATCCAGCGCCGGGGTCTCATCCTCAGTTACCTGATGCGATTCAAACAGATTTGCAACCACCCCAGTCAACTGACGGGGGACGGCACCTACGATCCTGCCGCCAGCGCAAAGTTCGACCGCCTGGGGGCACTCTGTGGCGAAATCGCATCACGCGGCGAAAAAGCGCTGATCTTCACCCAGTTTCGTGAAATCACAGAGCCGCTGGCGGAGTTTCTGGTCACAATTTTCGGTCGCGAAGGCCTGGTGCTGCATGGCGGAACCGCCGTCAGGAAGCGCAAGCTGCTGGTGGCGCATTTCCAACAGGAAGACGGCCCGCCCTTCCTGGTGCTGTCCATCAAGGCCGGCGGCACGGGATTGAACCTGACCGCCGCCTCCCACGTCATCCACTTCGACCGCTGGTGGAACCCGGCCGTTGAGAACCAGGCCACCGACCGCGCCTTCCGCATTGGCCAGCAGCGCAACGTCATGGTCCATAAGTTTGTGACACGGGGCACGATCGAGGAAAAGATCGATGCCCTGATTCGACAAAAACAAGAAATGGCCGATGCCCTGCTCGAAGGCGGGGCAGAGAAGGGATTGACGGAAATGAGCGACGACGAAATACTCGACATGGTGTCGCTCGACATCGAGCGTGCAGTAATTTCATAACAACTAAGGAGCCAATTAGTGAGCAGATTCTACGATGGATGGCAGCCCTACGTGCCGGTGGCAAAGCGTCGTGCCCGGGCGATGCGAGAGATGAACAAACTGCGCAAGAAAGGGGAAGACATTCAGCCCGTCGAGATCGAGGGGCGCACGATCGCCCGCAGCTTCTGGGGCAAGGCGTGGTGCACGCACCTGGAATCGTTCGGAGACTACAGCAACCGCCTGCCGCGCGGCCGAACCTACGTGCGCAACGGGTCGGTCTGCCATCTCGGCATTCGGAAGGGAAAGGTTGAGGCCATGGTCTCCGGATCGGATCTGTACCGTGTCACAGTCGGAATCACGTCACTGACAAAGAAGAAGTGGAACACTCTGAAGCGGCGCTGTACGGGCAAGATCGGATCTCTTATCGAACTGTTGCAAGGCAACCTGTCCGAGGAAATCATGGCCATCGTTGTGGATCGTAAGGATGGGCTCTTTCCGCTGCCCGGCGAAATCAAGTATGAGTGCAACTGCCCTGACTGGGCCGGCATGTGTAAACACATTGCCGCCATTATGTACGGCATCGGGGCGCGCCTGGACACCCAACCGGAGTTGCTCTTCACCCTGCGCGGGGTCGACCACCAGGAATTGATTACGGCCGACGCCGCCGCCGATGCCATCGCCGGCAGCGGATCGCAACGTGGCCGGCGGCGATCCCTGGCCGGCAAAGACCTTGAAAGCGTGTTCGGGGTGGAGTTGGAAGACTCGCCGGATGAGGCCGCTCCGAAGAATACGGTCAAAAGAAAGACGGCGAAACAAAAACCGTGGAGTGCAACCAGGTCCAAAAAGAGTGCCGCCAAATCGCCCATCCGGAAGTCCCGGAGTCCCGCACCGTTCAAGCCAACCGCGCGCTCGGTCGCCTCACTGCGGCGCCGCCTGGGCATGAGCAAAGCAGAATTTGCCCGCGCCATCGGCGTCACCTCTGCCACAGTCACAAATTGGGAAACAGCCACCGGTGCCCTCAATATCCGCACCAAAAACCTCGCCGGACTAAGCAAGCTCAACAGCAGGAACAAGTCACGTTAAAGGTGATTACATACCAACTGAGATATTCGTGCTCTAACAGGAATGGTGGGGACCGTTGAGTCTCCATGGGGCAGACCACGACCCACACAATGTGCCAGGTCCCGGAAAGTGCGGGGGCTCTGAGGAGATTCGCCAGACACAGCCCTGTTGCTGCCGGTTAACCATTGAGTTTGATAGTGTACAAGTATCACAACGCAATACTTCGAACTTTCCACTCTGTGATGCTACGCAACGGGTGTTGGCTCAGAATGGAAACTGCCGTTCGCCGAGTTGGATCGTGATCCACTTCACCTCCGTCATTTCCTCGATAGAATATTTACCGCCCTCCCGTCCAAATCCACTGTTCTTGACGCCACCAAACGGCACATGCGGTTCATCGGAGATGGTGCAATCATTGATGTGGACCATGCCCGACTCGAGGCGCAGTGAAAGATCCAAGGATTTTTGCAGATCGTTGGTGATCACCGCGGCAGACAACCCGTAGCTCGTATCGTTCGCAATCGACAGGGCTTCTTCCGAGTCGCGTGCCGGCAAAATGGAAACCACGGGGCCAAAGGTCTCTTCGTGGTAGATGCGCATGTCCGGCGTGATACCGGTCAAGACTGTCGGTTGGTAGACCCTCCCGTCGTGGGATCCACCCAGGATGACCTCCGCACCCTTGGATTTTGCATCGGCGATATGACCGTCGATGAATTCACACTGCTGTGGGCGTATGAGTGGACCCACCACTGTATCCGGGTCGCGGGGGTCTCCCACTTTGACCGAACGGGTCTTCTCCACAAACCGCTGACAGAATTCCTCGAACAGCGGCTCCTCTACGATAACCTTGGAGCTCGCCATGCACACCTGCCCCTGATGCAGCAAAATACCAAACACTGCCGCATCAACCGCGTACTCCAGATTGGCGTCCTTGAGTATGATCAGAGGGCTCTTTCCACCCATCTCGAGGGTAAATCTCTTCAAGTGCCTGGCAGCTTCCACGGCCAACATCTTCCCGGTCTTCGTGGAGCCGGTAAAGGTAACCATGCGCACCCTTGGGTCAGCCATAATCTTCTCCCCGATCCGGGAGGGCACACCCGGAATAACATTCAGCACCCCGGCCGGCAATTCGGCCTCCTCGAACAGTTCGGCGATCTTCAACCCGGATATCGG
>CAXMTM010000217.1:0-5915 GCA_964196385.1 Arenicellales bacterium | reverse complement strand
CCATAGCGGTGCCGTCGCTGACGGTTGTACCCATATTCAGCGGCAACGGCAACGTAGAGCCCAGTCAGGTGTGGAACGGCATAGCACAGGTTGCCGGCAAGGTGATCGCCGTCGACCCCTCCTTCGAGAAAGGAGCCATTGTTCCACGCGGTCAGTTCTTACTGCAGATCGACCCCACCGATTACGAACTGGCCATCGCTCAGGTAGAGACCAATATCGAGGCAACTGAGGCCCAGCTTGCCGAAATTGAAATTCAGGAGAAGAACTCCAGGGCCTCGCTGAAGATCGAACTCGAATCTCTCGACATCTCAAAGGCGGAACTGGCGCGAAAGCAAAACCTGGTCAGTCGCGGCGCCGTCTCCAGTTCGGAGTTCGAGAAAGAACAACGCAATGTTCTTGCTCAGCGACAAAGCGTTCAGGCCCTCGACAACACCATAAACCTGTATCCGTCGGAGCGACGTCGCCTGCGTGCCGAACTGGCACGGCTGAACGCTCAGTTGGCCGGCGCCCGGCACGACCTGGAAAGAACGCGCATCACCTTACCGTTCACTGCCCGTATTTCAGAAACCGTGGTCGAGCTGTTCCAGTTCGTTCGCCAGGGCGACCGGCTCGGTACCGCCGACGGCATCGGCAAGGCTGAAATCGAGGTTCAAGTACCGCTGTGGCGGATCGCCGCATTGATCCGGTCCGAGGGTGTTTCAGATATTTCCGAACTTCGAAGCAATGACATCGGCAACCGACTGGGCCTGACCGCTCGCGTGTATCTGCAGCGTGACAGTCTGTTCGCCGAGTGGCCAGGGCGAGTAGCCCGATTCAGCGATTCCCTCGACCCGCAGACCCGGACTTTGGGAGCCATCGTAGAAGTCGACCAACCCTATGCCGGGGTCCAACCCGGGGTCCGCCCACCCCTGGTCAAGGGTTTTTTCGTCGATGTGGACCTGCAGGGCCGGCCACGCCCGAATACCCTGGTGGTACCCAGTTCTGCACTGCACGGAGAAAACGTCTATGTGGTCGATTCGGAAAGCAGGCTCGAAATACGGAGCATTACGACGGGCATCGCCGGCGCTTCGTACTATTCTGTTAGCGCAGGCGTCGAAGCGGGCGAACGCATCGTCGTTTCGGACCTGGTTCCCGCAATCGAAGGCATGCGTCTGGATGCGATCGACGATCCTGAAACGGCCTCAAGGCTTGCCGATGCCGCGGGCGCACTGGCCGAAGGCAATCCATGATGCGTTTTTTTGCGGTGCACCCCACCGCTGCCAACCTGTTGATGATCTTCTTTATCGTCATTGGGTTGACTTCACTACCGGAAATGAAGCGAGAGACCTTCCCGGATTTTACGCCGCAGGAAGTAGAGGTTCGCATAGTCTATCCGGGAGCGAGTTCGGAAGATGTGGAAGATGCCGTCTGCCGGCGGCTCGAAGATGCCATGGACAGTATTGCCGATGTCTCTGAAATACGCTGTCAGGCATTGGAAAGCATGGCCGTCGCCGTGGCGAAAATGGTTGAAGGCGGAGATATTGCCCGGTTTCTGGATGAAGTAAGAACTGAAGTCGAGGCCATAGACGAATTTCCGGAGTTGGTGGAAAAACCAGTCATACGCCAACTGGGCCTCATCGACAATGTGGTGTCCATCGCGGTGAGCGGGCCAATGAGTGTCAGTGATCTGAAGGCCTATGCCGAACAACTCAAAGCCCGGCTGCAAAGGGAGCCGGGTGTATCGCAGGTGAAAGTACTCGGGTTTTCCGAGCGCCAGTTACAGGTCAGGGTATCGTCACGTATTCTGCGTCAATACGGTATCAGCATAACCGATCTGGCCAACATCATTCGTGTGCAGAATATTGACCTGCCTTCCGGGGCGGTTAAAACGTCGGAGCGCGACTTTCTTGTCAGGTTCACCGATCAACGCCGGACCGCGCAGGATCTCGAACAACTTATCGTCATCGGTGCAACCGGCAGCAGCGGTGAATTACGGCTTGGGGATATTGCCCGGGTCAGCGACCGATTTGAGCTTGACGAGGAAAAATACCTGTACAACGGCAAGCGTGCCGCGCTGCTCCAGGTCAATAAAACCAAGGCGCAGGATACGCTCGATGTGATGGACGTGGTAGCGGCATTTGTCTCACGCGAGCAACAGATGGCGCCGCCGGGTGTCGCCTTTTCAGTGACCAAGAACATTTCATCTATTGTCCGGGACCGGCTCCGCATGTTGCTGAAAAACGGTGTGCAGGGTTTGATCCTGGTATTTCTGGTGATGTGGCTTTTCTTCAAGCTGCGCTTCTCCTTCTGGGTGTCGGCGGGTTTGCCGATCTCGTTTCTCGGCGGATTGTTCTTCATGTCTGTGCTGGGGCAGTCGATCAACATGATCAGCATGGTGGCTCTGCTCATCGCCCTCGGGCTGCTCATGGATGATGCCATTGTCATCGCTGAAAACATCGCGACACAGCTTCGTAAAGGAAAATCGGCAATGAACGCCGCCATCGACGGTACCCGGCAGGTTATGCCGGGCGTACTGTCCTCGTTTTTGACCTCCGTTGCGGTGTTCGTGCCACTGGCCTTCCTGAGCGGAGATATAGGCAAGGTGCTCAAAATTATCCCGGTAGTCCTGATCACAGTGCTGGCTGTAAGCCTGCTCGAGGCGTTTTTCATCCTGCCTCATCACCTCGCACATTCCCTGCGTAACCATGAGGCGGGCAGCAACAATCGCTTTCGCCAGAGGTTCGACACATTTATCGAATGGTTGCGGAACCGGGTCATGGGGTATCTTGTGGATTTTGCAATTCGCTGGCGCTACGGGTTCCTCGGCGCTGTGTTGTCATTGTTTTTACTGACCATCGGGATGATTTCAGGGGGACATGTCAAGTTCCTCGCCTTTCCTGAAGTCGAGGGAGACATCGTAGAAGCGCGTGTACTGCTGCCCCAGGGCACACCGTTGTGGCGCACCGAGGCCGTCGTAGATCGGCTGGTAAGCGCGCTGCAGAGCGTCAACGAAGATCTCTCACCACGGCAACCGGACGGGGAGCAACTGGTCAGGGATATCAGTGTCCGCTTTAATCAGAATCTGGATGCCAATGAATCCGGGGCTCACGTCGCCACCGTATCTGCCGATTTGCTGACCGCCGAACTCCGCTCCGGCACCCTCGACGAAATACTCGGACTTTGGCGCAAGAAAACCGGCACGCTGGCCGACGTGATCAGCCTGAGTTTCAAGGAACCCCAGATCGGACCGGCCGGTCGTGCCATCGAAGTCCGCTTGAAGGGTGACGACCTCGACGAACTGAAAGGGGCGTCGCTCGAATTACAGGCCTGGCTGTCCGGTTACGCCGGTGTCCTGAATCTCTCGGACGACCTGCGGCCCGGAAAACCTGAACTCAGGCTTCGCCTCAGCGAAGGCAGTTTATCATTTGGAGTACAGGCATCTACCATTGCCGATCAACTGCGCGCCGGGTTCTTCGGCACTACGGTGGACGAGATTCAGGTCGGGTCCGAATCCTATGAAATCGATCTTCGCCTGCAGGAACCGGATCGCAGCAGCATCCAGGATCTGCTCGAGTTCCGTATCGTTACCGCAAGCGGGGGCTCGGTGCCTCTGGGAGCGGTCGCTGACCTCGAACTGGATAGGGGTTATGCGCGTATTCACCGGATCGACCGAAGGCGGACGGTATCGGTCACCGGCGACGTCGATACCGGCATCGCCAATGCACAACAGATCATTGACGATACGACGGAAAACTTCATTCCGGGTCTGGCCCGGAAATACCCCCAACTGGAGATCGGTCAACAGGGTCAGAGCGCTGAATCCGCCAAAACTGGATCGTCGATGATTTCCGGGTTTGCGATTGGCCTGGTCGGTGTATTCATCCTGCTCAGTTTTCAATTCAGGAGCTACATCGAACCCCTCGCCGTAATGAGCGTGATCCCGCTGGCGATGGTAGGCGTGGTCTGGGGGCATATTGCCATGGGTCTGGAACTCTCCATGCCCAGCATGATGGGGGCGGTGTCATTGTCCGGAATCGTAGTGAACGACTCCATATTACTGGTCGAGTTCCTGAAACTGAGGGCCCGGGAAGGTCATGACATACCCGCTGCGGCGACCATAGCAAGCCGGGAAAGGTTTCGCGCGGTGCTGCTGACCTCTCTCACCACCATCGCCGGCCTCACCCCGCTGCTTCTTGAAAAAAGCCTGCAGGCCCAGGTATTGATCCCTCTTGCCACCAGTATCGTTTTTGGTCTGCTCACCTCCACCCTTTTGGTGTTGCTCGTTGTGCCCGCGCTTTTTTCGGTCTTCAGTGATTTTGGATGGACCTCCGTTCAGAAAGAGCGCGAGATGCTGGGTCAAGCGACAGCCTGACTATCTTTTTATCTGAGTTCCGACGCCTTCGTTGGTAAAAATTTCCAACAGCACCGAATGCTCCACGCGACCGTCGACTATGGTCGCGGCAGGCACGCCGCTCCGTATCGCATCCAGAGCACAGTTCACCTTGGGCAACATGCCCCCGGCAATGGTTCCATCCTGGATCAGATCGCTGATTTCATTTGCGTTCAACCCGGTCAACACGTTGTCGTTTTGATCCAGCACCCCCGGCGTGTTGGTCAGTAGCATGAGTCTTTCAGCGTCAAGAGTTATGGCCAGTTTCCCCGCCACGGTATCGGCGTTGATGTTGTAAGTCTGTCCACTGGCATCGACGCCAATGGGCGCAATGATCGGGATAAAGTCGTGTTGGTCCAGGACAGATACAACACCGGGGTCGATCGACTCTACTTCTCCAACGTGTCCGAGATCGATGATTTCCGGGTGCTGCGCTTCGGGGTCAGCCTTATGCAGCGTCATTTTCCTTGCCCGAATCAAACCGCCATCTTTGCCGGACAGGCCCACGGCCTTGCCGCCCAGGGAGTTTATGAGACTCACAATCTCTTTATTTACGGAGCCGCCCAACACCATTTCAACCACATCCATGGTTTCCTGGTCCGTTACGCGCATGCCCTGCACGAACTCCGTTTTCTTTCCGATACGATTCAATAGCTGACTGATCTGAGGCCCCCCGCCATGCACGACCACGGGGTCGATCCCAACCAGTTTGAGCAGAACGATATCCCGGGCAAAACTTTTCTTCAGTTCTTCATCCACCATGGCATTACCGCCATACTTGATGACGACTGTTTTGCCATGGAAGCTTTGAATATAGGGCAGGGATTCCGTTAATACCCTGGCAACGTTTACCGCCGACTGCCTGGAAATGCTCATGTGACCGGGTAGTACTCCGTCAAGGGCACCTCGAAAAATGAGGATTTTCGTGCGAGAGCAAGGAAGCTCCGCACGCAGAACCGCAGTGTATATGACATACATGAGGATTCGAGCACGGGGCTGACACGGCTATCGTGCGAAAAGACCATTTTTCGAGGTGCCCTCAAGACTATATTGTTGAATGGAGAACTACTATAACGGATAGCGGGCAGTGCGGGGAAACGAGGAGTGTGCGGAGGAAAAAAAAGGGCCGCTGAGAAGCGGCCCTTGTTGGATTGTACAGCAGGGTCTAGTTTACGGTAATCGCTATTTTTTTCGGCTTTACTTCTTCCAGTTTAGGCAGCGTGAGTTCCAGCACTCCATCTTTGTATTCCGCTTTTACGGCGGAAGCATCGACATCCTTGCCCAGACGCATGGCGCGCGAATACTTGCCGTAACGCCGCTCCTGTCGGATTACGCGACCGTCTTTTTTCTCTTCGTCTTCGTACCTGGTTTCAGCGTTGATAGTCAGCACGCCGTCTTGCACGTTGACGTTCAAATCTTCCTTCTTGACACCGGGCATCTCTGCCTTGACCCGGTACTCGTTATCGGTCTCGGAGACATCCACAGCCGGCACGAAAGTACCGCTGTCGATACTCTGCACGGCCCGGCGCGGTCCGAAAAAACCTTC
>CAXMTM010000216.1:0-19790 GCA_964196385.1 Arenicellales bacterium | reverse complement strand
GAACTGAAATCGTCCTCGCTGACAAATTGCGGGGGTTCGCCGTCCGATGCGGAAACAACGGGTGTTTCCCGCAATCTGCGCACCAGGTCTTCCAGCCGCTCATTGCCCACATCCCAGGCATCGGCCCGATGCGGGTCGACGTGCACCACGATGTAGAGCCGGCCGGACAGATTATCGAATACAACCACCTCTTCCGACACCATCAACAGGATGTCCGGCGTGTTGAGCGGGTCGTGTTTGGCCGCGGGGCCCAACCGTGTCTCAATATAACGCACCGTATCGTAGCCGAAATAGCCCACCACACCCCCGGTGAACCGGGGCAACCCGGGCACCTCCGGCGAGCGATAACGGCGGTAAAACTCGCGCACGGCGACCAGCGGATCATCCGTACTGAACTGCTCCGTGGCCACCTCGTCACTGCTGATGGTGACCTCCCGGCCGGTGACGGTAAATATGGTGCGGCACGGCAACCCGATTATGGAGTACCGACCCCACTTTTCACCGCCCTGGACGGATTCGAAGAGATAGGAAAAAGGCCCCGTGGCCAGCTTCAGATAGGTGCTGACCGGTGTATCCAGATCAGCGAGGACTTCCCGCATAAGCGGGACGCGGTTATACCCTTGGGCGGCGAAATCGCGAAGTTCTTGTTTGTTTACGGACATGATTCATCACCAGGTTAAAGACTCAATAAGGCACGCAGGACAAGCTAGCGGCGGCTTCGCCAGCGCCAGGCCCCGTTGTACCAGGTCTTTATTCCAATGATGAGTGACATCAGATATGTTCGATCAGTTCGGGTAATTCCGTAAAGGAGTCTATGATTGCGTCCGGACGCGCTGTCGTCAAGTCCATTCCCTGATTATACCCAAAGCTGACACAAATCACCGGAATCCCGGCAGCCTGCGCCGCGCGAATATCGGAGATCGAGTCCCCCACCATGACGCCGGCCTGGCCGGGCACATCAAATTCCCGGAAAATGTGGTAAAGCGGCATGGGGTCAGGCTTCTTTTTGGGAAGGCTGTCGCCGGCAACAACCAGATCGAAATACCGGTCCAGATCCAGCGCGCGCAACATCGGCAGAGTAAATGCCTCCGGTTTGTTGGTCAAACAGGCCAGGTCGAATCCCGTGCTTTTGAGTTGATCGAGTACCGACTCAACGTGGGGGTAGGGGGCGCTTTTCACACACAATCCTTCACTGTAGAACCTGGTGAACAGTTTGTACCCGCGCTCGTACAAGTCCGGGTCCGGCTCGCTCTCCGTACCCCCGGTGAGCGCCCGTTCGATCAACTTTGTGGCGCCGTTACCGAGCCACTGGAAAATGGTTTCGTCCGCAAAGGTCGGCAAATTCAGTTCCACCAGCACCCGGTTGGTGGCCACCGCCAGATCCGGACCGGAATGGACCAGGGTGCCGTCCAGGTCGAACACGATGACACGGGCTTTGAAGGGTGATTCCATTTGCTGCGGCGCAGGCTCCCGTTACTCAATGGTCAGGTAGTATGCGTTGTCCCCGCGCAGGAACTGGATCACCAGCGATTCTGACGCAGAAACAACCCGTGAAAAATCCGCAATGGACTCGATTCGGTAGCGATTCACCGCGACGATGGCATCCCCGGGGCGCAGGCCCACCGACCAGGCATTTGACTGCCGTTCGACCTGGTCGATGACAATACCGGTGCCCGCTTCCGGCCCCGTTTGCGATTCACTGAAAGTCGCTCCAGACAGCCCACGGTGCAGTTTTCCACCGTCGATCATGGCACCGACGAGTTCATCGATTCGGGCCGTGATGGTACGTTCTGCACCTTTGCGTATCACCCGCATCTCCAGTTCCTGCCCGACGCGCAGTAATCCGATGGCATTGCGCAAGTCGGTGGCATCATCGATGTGCTTGCCGTTTAGCGCAATCACCACGTCGCCCTGGCGTAAACCGGATTTCTCAGCCGGAGAATCGGCAATGACCTGGGCGATCAATGCGCCTTTACCGCGCCCGGCCCCCAATGCCTGCGCCAGTTCCGCTGTCAGGTCCTGGACGTAGACCCCGAGACGACCGCGCTTCACCCGGCCATAAGCCACCAACTGCTCCGTGATCTGCCCCACCATATTGACCGGAATAGCGAACCCGATGCCGACATTGCCTCCCGCCGGAGCAAGTATCGCGGTGTTTATGCCTATCAGTTCCCCCAGCAGGTTGACCAGCGCGCCGCCCGAATTGCCCGGATTGATCGACGCATCGGTCTGTATGAAATCCTCATAGCCTTCAATACCCAATCCACTCCTGCCCAGCGCGCTGATGATGCCGGAGGTAACGGTTTGGCTGAGTCCGAACGGATTGCCGATAGCTACGGCGAAGTCCCCTACCGCAAGCGTATCCGAGTCGCCCAACTTGATCTCGGCCAGATTATCCGGATCAATTTTTAAAACCGCCACGTCGAAGTCAGGATCGGCACCAACCAGTTCCGCGACAAAACTCCGTCCATCCTGGAGGGTCACGTTGATCTCTTCGGCTTTATCGATGACGTGAGCGTTGGTGACGACGATGCCCCGCTTCGCATCAATAATGACACCGGACCCGAGGCTCTGGGTACGCCGTTTGCGTGGTCGCTCCGGCAACTCGAAAAAGCGCCTGAAAAACGGATCCCTCAGCAATGGGTTCTCGCTGATATTCTCGGTCCCACTGCTGGCAATGTTCACCACGGCCGGCGTAACCCGTTTCAGCATGGGGGCGAGCGAAGGGACTTGCTCGCCCGGCAAGGCGATCGGCAGGGCGGCGTAAGCAGGGGTTGACCCCGCATTGAGGGACAAACAGAAGGCCAGCACAAACAGCCAGGGCCGGGCCTTGCTCGAGGGCTTTGGAATCGAATTCATCACAGAAGTTTATTGCAACAGGTACCAGCCATCTCCCAGCGCCGACCACGACCGGCCGCCCGACTCCTCACCGTGTGGTGCGCCCGCCGGAGAAAAAGCCAGAGTCAGATCCGGTCCCTGCCTGGTGGAGAACGTTACGAAGCTGTCAAAGACAATGACCTCTGATCCGCTCAGTTCCTCCGGCACGGGAACATTGGTACCGCGCCCCTGGCCCAGCACATTGCCGGCATAGTCCCGGGCCTGAACACCGAAGAAGTAGAGCCATTTTTCACTGGCAGGTTTCGATTGCCAGTACTGATTCATCATCAGTCCTATCACAAAAATGAATAACAGGAAAAACAGTACACGTTTTGCAGTTAGTTTCATCATGGCTGGTCCGGAATTATACGAAACAAGGCAGGCGGAACGCGATAACGCGGTACGGCGCCCACGGACAGGATGCATGTGAAATAGGAGCCTGTTCAGCGATTCGACAGCACCGTCCTGATTGTCGTTGAAAATGACTTCCGTGACTTCATAAACAGGGAAAGTGGGTCAGTCTTCCCGCCGTCGCGGTAAATTCTTCCTAAGTTACACACCTCGTAGATTCTTTCGTATGCGGAGCCTGGATATGGTTTGTCGATGAATGTCCGGCCGGAAAAACTGGATGATATTACGCCCGGAATCTTTCGCCTTGTACATCGCGGTATCGGCGTTTGAAATGATGTTTTCCGGGGTTGAGTCTCCTGATGGAAACAAATCCACCCCCATACTAACCGTAATATTCAGTTCCTGCCCGTTGAATTCATAGGGCAGTGACAATTCGCTGTGGATGCGCTTCGCCTGAGAGAACGCACACTGCTCCAAATTTTTAAAATCCCGGCCCACCCGGCCGAGCAGGACGATAAACTCGTCACCACCCAGCCTGCAGGCAATATCTACTTCTGTCAGTCCGCTTCGTAATCGCTGTGCGATCTGCTTGAGTAATGAATCCCCGGCAATGTGCCCGAGGCTGTCATTGACATTCTTGAAGTAGTCCACATCGATGAACAGGATAGCAGCCATAGCCCCGTACCGACGGCGTTCCTGGAAGGATTTTTCCAATTTATCCATGAACAGGCGGCGATTGGGCAGGGAAGTCAGCGGATCCTGTAATGCTTGATGCTGGATCAATGCTTCGTCACGCTTGCGTTCTACAGCATTCATCAGGGCGGTTCCGGCGATCCGCAGCAGTGCAATGACATCCTGGTTCCACCTGATCTTGTTTTCCAGGGCATCAAAGCCAAGGAATCCTCTCGCCGTGCCGTCAGTAATCAAAGGTACCGTGAACCAGGATTTGAGCTGATCCCGGGCAAAAAATTCCTGCTCCGCGGCAGCATTGATCGGTAGTGAGGAAGGCGATACTAAATAATTACCACGCCCTCGCCTGACATTGATCATACTCAGCTTGAGTTCGTGGAAAGCCGGCGACACGCGGGGGCTGACACCGGTCTTGCACCACTGGTGGGTGATTTTTCCACCATCGTCATCTTCATTGAACAGATAGATATAGCTGCGATCGACGCCTGCAAAACTACCAATCCTAGTCAGTGCCCGATCAATTCCATCATCGATCTCTTCACCAGTCAGTCGCACGAAACCCGCGGATAGTGTGGTGATCATCTGCTCCATCTTGGCGCGTTCCCTCACCTCACGCTCAACTTGCTTGTCACGTTCAATGTTGTCAAACCCGTCCGCTGCCGGGCGGATCGGATTCGCCGGCGCCTCCGGGCCATCTTCGGCGTGCACCAGCGATGCGGTCAGGATGCTGTTAAATCGTTTGGCACCGATGAAACACACACAGACAAATATGCAGCCGATCGCGCTCAGCACCCCGTACTGGATCCCGCCGCGGCTGGCCAGCCACATCAGTACAGGGATTGTTGCCGATAATAGAAATCCGGTATACGCAGGCAGCACGGCTCCCAGCAACGGAATGGCGCCAGCACTCATGCCCGCAATCAGTAACAGTATCAGCACCTGATTGAATCCTGAAGTATAGGTGAGCAGCACAACACCACCGACACCCCAGACCAGGCCCTGCACCAGGGTGAAAAGGGAATACACATGTCCCCGGTATACCAGGGGGCCATCGCTGTTGAGGTCACGCCCCTGCCGGCTGCGAAGAAGAAAGAAGCGGATCAGGCCGATGACTGCGGCTGAAGAACACCACACCAGCAGCAGGGACACCGGTACCTCATGCACCAGCGGGATACTTACCAAAATCGGTATCAGCAGATTGACCAGCAGCGACAGTGGCGCGTGATCACATACGAGATCGATAAGCTGTCGATGAACAGCTCCGAGTTTCAAATAGAAATCCCTGCGGTTGATTATTTTTAATTATAACGGGTTTTTTAAAAAAATGCAGCCCAACCGGTATATTATACCGTTAGTCGGAGTTTAAGGCTTTAATATCTGCCGCTAGTCGTTTGCTACACCATGCGGGACATGGGCGGTGGGTACGTGCTCCCGGGCGGAATCACAATGCCCGCGTTGATCGTCAAAGAATATATCGGCGCCAAACGTGCTCAAAAACTCGCCTTTGTCCATCCCGCCGAGGAACACCGCTTCATCTATACGAATATTCCAGGCCCTCAGGGTGCGTACGACCCGCTCATGAGCCGGCGCCGCACGAGCAGTGAACAAGGCGGTGCGGATGGGGGCGTCATTTTGCGAATATCTGGCCTGAATTCGGTGTAATGCCGCAAGAAAGTCCCTGAACGGGCCACCGGGCAGCGGATCATTGGCGGCCGCGCTTTCCGATGCCGCGAACGCCTCCAGACCATGGTTTCGGAACACCCGTTCGGCCTCATCGGAAAACAAAACCGCATCACCATCAAAAGCGATGCGCAACTGCTCCGCATCAGTGGTGTTCACAGCGGATTTCGACGGCAGAATTGTCGCCGCGGCGACGCCCGCCTCCAGCGCGTTACTGACGTCCTGGGGGTCTGCCGACAGAAAAAGATGGGCATTGAAGGGCTTTACATATCGATAAGGGCTCTGGCCACCGGTAAATGCGGCGCGGGTTATACTCAGATCATAGTGCTGGATGGAGTTGAAGACGCGCAGGCCGGTGTCCGCGTTATTTCGTGATATCAGCACAACTTCCACCTGCTCCTGCTGTTCGTGGCTGCGATTGAGTTGCAGCAACTTTTGCACCAGGCCGAATGCCACCCCGGGAGCCAGGCTCTCACTTTCGCGTTCGACCTGGTAGCGACAATAGGCGTCCACGCCCTCGGTTTCGAATATCAGGTGGCTTTCTTCCAGATCGAACAACGCACGGGACGAGATTGCAATGGTCAGTCTCTGCTGATCCGCCATTTTACACCCCCTCTACGAGAATCATTTCCGTGTGTGACGCTTGCTGCCGCAGCGCCTTTGCCGGAGCGTATTCTTCCGAAGCCCACCAGGCCCTGGCTTGCTCGGCACTGTCGAATTCAATAACGACGAAACGGGATGGATTCCACTCCCCCTCAAGGTTGTCCACGCCTCCGCCACGGACCAGAAATCGACCGCCGTACTGCTCGAGCGTGGCGGGAACCATTTTTCGGTAATCATCGTACCGCCCGGGATCAGTGACATTTACCTGAACAACGATGTATGCGGTCATATCTTCTCCTTGCTGGCTGCCAGGTGAGCAATTATAAATGCTAAAAGGAAGAACCGGGCTGCTTCAGAAACTCGATCTCTTCCTTTGTGGAAGGGCGGGACAGGATTTCATTACGATGCGGGTAGCGGTCGAAACGATCGATGATTGCCTTGTGCTTCAACTCGAAATCCAGGTTGGATTCGAGGCCCGGATCCGCAAACAGTGTCACTGCATTTTCATGAATGTCTCTGGATTCACTGTGCATGAACGGCATGTAGCAGAACAGTCGCTGATCAGGCGACAAATCATCGTTGATCATTGCACGAATGGCCTCCTGGGACAAACACAAGGCCATCGGGTCACTGGCGAAGGACAGTGGAGTATCCCGGTAGATGTTTCTGGAGAACTGATCCAGTACGATAATTTCCGCCACCCTTCCCTGGGCTGTGTTTCTCCATGGGTACAGTTCGCAGCGAGTCGCCGCCCTATGTACCCGCTCGAAGCGCTCGCCGATCAGACGATCAAAACTCCTGTCTTTTTTCCACCATTGTTCGGGATCGATTTCCGTGAACCAGAAATCAATGACCTCGCTGTAATTCATCAATACACCTCTTCGTTGCCAGCACCCGATCAGCCTGATCGGCATGAGACCGCGTCAAAACCGTAGCCACGGCGCGGTTATTCTTATAACATTCCGTCAACACATATACACTCGTAATTGTCCCTTGACTCCAATTATTGTAAACCTGACCTATGCCATCCTCGGTGGTACGATCACTCTCGTATTCATGTGGGTCGGCTACTTTGTAATCGACAAGTTTACACCTTTGAATATTGCACGGGAGCTTGCCGAAGGAAACCGAGCCGTGGGATCCATGGTGATGGGGATGTTCATCGGGATCGGAGTCGCCATGGGACTGGTGATCGGTCTTAGTTTGAATTAATACTGGGACCGGCAATTGGGTAGGCAGTATTGCAAAAAACGGTCAACTGCCGGTTCCAGCTCTAAACTGTTTTTAGTAAGCTTGTTCACCGGCGCCGTGCTCATCATCCTGTTGTCCTGGTTGCAGCCGGAACTTCCGGTCGATAATGCCAGGTGGCACCGGGATTTTGATGTACAGCTCAGAAAACATGCCAAGCACTACTTTAGCGTGGCGACAGATTGGCGCTGGTTCAGGGCGCAGGCCATCGTTGAATCCGGATTGCGCCGGCACTCGACGAGCAAACGCGGAGCGGTGGGAGTGATGCAGATCATCCCGTCGACCTTTCAGGAAGTGTGGCAGGATCATTGGCTGATACCAGGCATCACGGAACCCCGCTGGAACATCGCAGCGGGGATTGCATACGACCATTATCTGTTCAATCGATGGCGGCAACGGGTGCCTGCGTCACAACGATTCGAATTTACGCTGGCAAGTTACAACGCCGGCTTCAACGGCGTGAGCCGGGCCAGGGAAAGAGCGCGGGCCGCCGGAAGTGATGCCAGCGACTGGTCCGGGGTCGCACGCCATGGGCCGGAAGAATCACGCCACTATGTCACCAGGATCAAGACCCTGATGGGTGATGCCGGGTGACCGGCCGGAATTATGACAACCGCATCTCACTTTACACGACCACTGGTTGAATCAGATCCGCTTGTAGCCGAGGCGCTGGATGGCGAGAAGCGAAGACAGCAATCACAGATCGAACTGATCGCCTCCGAGAATCTGGCCAGTCGGGCAGTGTTGGATGCGCTCGGCCATGAGATGGCCAACAAGACCCTTGAAGGTTACCCGGGCAATCGATTCCACGGTGGGGCAGATTACGCCGACCAGGCAGAAAATGCCGTAATCGATCGCGCTCGGGAACTGTTTGGCTGCCGATATGTCAATGCGCAACCACACTCCGGCACACAAGCCAACCAGGCCGTGTATTTTGCACTGTTGAAACCGGGGGACCGCACCCTGGGCCTGGACCTGGCGGCCGGCGGGCACCTCAGCCACGGCGCCAAACCCAATCTGTCGGGACGCTGGTTCGACGCACACCACTACACCGTGGATCCGGAAACCGGCCTGATCGATTACGACGCACTGGCACGACAGGCCAACGATGTACGGCCGAAACTACTGGTTGCCGGGGGATCAGCATACCCGCGGACGTTCGACTTCATGCGCATGCGTGTCATTGCCGACAGCGTGGGTGCGCGGTTCCTTGTAGACATGGCGCATTTTGCCGGTCTCGTTGCGGCGGGGGTTCACCCGTCCCCCCTGCCCCATGCGGATATAGTGACCTGCACAACCACCAAAACCATGCGCGGTCCACGGGGTGGCCTTATTCTGTCCAAAGACGAGACATGGAGCAGGAAACTGCAATCGGCGATCTTCCCCGGAATCCAGGGCAGTCTGCATACCCAGGTCATCGCCGCCAAGGCTGTGTGCCTGGGCGAAGCGCTCAAACCTGAATTCAGGAAATATGGAAAAAGGGTCAAGGCCAATGCGAGAACACTGGCGGATACACTGCTCTCAAGAGGTATAAAAGTTATCAGCGGCGGCACCGACACCCATATCGTTCTGCTCGACCTGACGGCCACGGGGATGAGCGGTCAACAATTACAGGACGCCCTGTACGAAGCCAACATTACCTGCAACAAGAATCCGATCCCTTTCGATTCTCCCCGGCCCTCCGAATGGGCCGGTGTTCGCCTGGGCAGCGGTGCCGGAACGACCCGTGGTTTCGGCTCACCGGAATTCAAAAAAATCGGCAACCTCATCGCGGACCTGGCGGATGCAGCCCGGAAACATGACGATGAAAAAAGTCCGCAAAGCACCATTGCCTCAGTCAGGCAGTCCGTTGCGAAATTGTGCCGGCAGTTTCCGATATATTGCTAACTTGCGGGCTAAAACACCGGTCCCATCGGTTCCAGACGGATCCCATTACGCAGTTTCTTGTAGTTCAGGTCCAGTAACCGGCACGGGTTCGCACCCGGCGCTTCTACCAGCAGGGTTTCAGCGGAAATCCGGTCGAATTCCGCCCGGAAATGAACCGTGCTTTTGATCGCCAGAATCTTCTGCTGCTCAGGATCTACACCCATGTGATTGAAGACGGCGAGATCGAGGCACTGCATGCGTTTGCTGCCTACGATCACGCGCACATCGCAGTCGCCGTTGTCCACTCTGAGCAGGGCCAGGGGCCCGATATCGGCTACCATGCCTCGATACATCGTACCCGAGCACAGAAAACTCTCATCAGTAACATGCTCGACGATGAAGCTTCCGGTACAGGGCGCCTGCCCTGGTTGTCCTGATTTACCCCCCAGGGCGATGTCCACTACGCTTCCGGGCCCCGCCGCCATTGCGGCAAGCGCCGCGGCCGGGTCATCCAGGATCGCCAGCAACGCACCGCGGGCGTGGTTTCTTATCATAGCGGCCAGTAATCCCACCGTGTCCGAACTGCCTCCCGCACCGGGGTTGTCCTGCACATCAGCCAGCACAACCGGCTGATCGAACCGGGAGTTCATCGCCTTTCGTACTGCATCGTCAGGCATCAGCAGGGCGAAATCATAGCGCGGCTCAGCATCGACTACAGATTGATAGAGTACTTCAACGGCGTCGTCTACCGTGTGTTGTTCGCCGCCACAGGCGTACACGGCAGGTCCGCACTCGCAAATATCGGCGGGCGGAAACCCGGCGGCGAAATCCGTGGACCAGACGCTGTCGCCCTCCAGTTCCCTGAGTCTCGAGTATATAGACCTGCACGGTTCGAAATTCGTGCACTGCGCGGTCAGTGGAAGCAGAAACGGTATTTTTTTGAATGCCTTGTAAACAGGACCACTGTGCAGACATCGCTCGAGCAGTTTGAAGGCCCGTTTTCCGGTGGCGGCCATATCAACGTGAGGATAAGTCCGGAATATGGTCAGTCCATCGGCCAACTCCACCATACGCCCGGTCACATTGGCATGAAGGTCGAGACTGACCACCAATGGTATCTCGAATCCGATCACCTCGCGCACGCGCCCGAGCAACTCGCCTTCCCCATCCTCAAATGCCTCCGTCACCATGGCGCCGTGCAGGTCCAGATAGACGGCGTCGACGAACTTCAATCCTGATAACCCGTCACAGATCATGGCGGAGATCCGATCGAACGCATCCTGCGCGACATAGGAACTGGGTTCAGCGGCACACCACAACAGCGGTAAAAGTTCGTAGCCGGCACCGTCGGCACTTTCCATGAATCCCGCAAGCGGCAGGTTCTTTCCGGCCATGGCGCCGAACAGCTCTTCACCCTGAGTCAACCCGGGCCAGGCATCGGCTTTTACGAACTCCGCGTATGGCGCGAACATCGGTGCAAATGTGTTGGTTTCATGCTGGAACCCGGCAACGGCGATGCGGCGTCGAGCCCCTCCGCGTTTATGGTCAGTTGTTGGTTTGGTCGTCATTCCAAGGATATCGATTGTCGGGTCAGCGACAGTGTGTCTTCCTCCAATACCGATGACATGGAGTCATGTCATGGCCTTATTCTGTGTTTTCTGAGATTGTAGCGAGTCTGGCCAGACGCGTAGCCTGCAACCGGTGGCGAGCCCGATGTTGTCAAGTATACTGTATCCATGCAACCACCTCCGAGAATCCTCGTCACCAAAATCGGACTGGACGGTCACGACCGTGGCAGCCGCATCGTTGCCACTGCTCTGCGGGATGCCGGCATGGAAGTGATCTATACCCCACCCTGGCAGGATATCGAAACCGTGGTCGGGCTGGCCCGGGACGAAGATGTAGACGTGATCGGGATTGGTTCTCTGGCGACGGATCATCTTCTGGTCCCGAAACTGATGGACGCGCTGAAAGATGCTGGTCTGGATCATGTTTGCGTCGTGGTCGGCGGTATAGTTCCTGAGGTGGATGAGAGGGACCTGCTCACCGCCGGCGTCAGTCGTGTGTTCCATCCGGGGAGTTCGATGCAGGAGATCAGCGTCGAGGTATCACGGCTTGCGCAATGCGCCCGTGAACAGGCGCCGGAAATTATCTAGGAGCCTGTCATCGAATGGCAAAAATCCATACAGAAAAAAATAAGGCGATAGACCGGCCCGGCGGCCCATCACCCCAATCGTCAACCACAGCAAAAGAACGATGGCAACGGGAATACAATAAACAGATCGGCAGCACCGAGCCGGTTTACAACCGGTCGGGGGTCGCTATAAAACCCATTTACGACCGCCACGACTGGGACGGTTCACATTCCGACACCGAATTGGGATACCCGGGACAAAGCCCGATGACCAGGGGCATCTACCCCACCATGCACCGGGGCCGAACCTGGAGTCAGCGGCAACTCATCGGTTTCGGTATCCCTGCGGACTACAACGCCCGATTGCGTGGCCTGATCAAATCCGGCGTGTCCGCCGTCAGCCTCATCCCGTGTAATTCCGTCTACCGCGGTTTCGACGCCGACCAGGTCCCGGCGGAATTGCTCGGCACCTGTGGTGTGGTGCTGAACACCGTGGACGACATGGATGCCTGCTTCGAACAAGTGGACATTGCGGATTTATCCACCGCACAAAACGACCCGTCCCCGTTTACACTGCTGGCCCTGTTGCTGGCAGTGGCCAAACGCCGGGGCGTACCGTGGTCACGGGTCACCGGCACCTCGAATCAGAGTGATTACATCTCGCACTTTGTCGCAAATCACATGTTCTTCAGGCTGGCACTGCCGGGGGCACGGCGCGTGCTGGTCGACCATATCGCGTTTACCCTGGAGCACGTGCCCGGCTGGAACCCGCTGTCGGTAGTAGGCCAGCACATGCAGCAGGCCGGCGCCACACCCGCGGAGGCGATGGCCTTCACCTTGTCGACCGCTATCCAGTACGCTCGTGACTGCATAAATCGTGGCCTGGATCCGGAGCAGTTTTTTCCACGATTTACCTTCTTTTTCGATATTTCCATCAGTGTATTCGAAGAAGTCGCCAAATTCCGGGCCGGGCGGCGCATCTGGGAGTCGATCGTACGCGAACAGTTCGAGGTCAAAAACCCCAGGGCCGGGCGGTTCAAGTTCCACGCACAGACTTCGGGTGTAGACCTGACGCGTCAACAACCTCTAAACAACATCGCCCGCGTCGCAACCCAGGCAATTGCCGGCATCCTCGGCGGCCTGCAGTCTCTGCATACGGATTCTTACGACGAGGTATTGAGCGTGCCCACCGAACAGGCGGCACGAATCGCCATAGACACTCAGAACATTCTTAGAGAAGAAGCTCATCTGACTGACGTGATCGACCCTTTGGGCGGCTCTTATTACGTGGAAAGCCTCACCAACCAGATGCAGGAGAAAATCACCAGCGTGATGGACAGGATCGAGGGCTGTGGTGGCATGTACAACGCCGTACAGAACGGTGTCGTACAGACCATGATCGGGGAGTCCGCCCTCGCTTTCCAGCAACGGATCGATAGCGGTGAACAGACCCTGGTGGGCGTAAACCGATACCAGGATGAATCACAAGCTACCCCCACCGCCGGGTTGGAACGTACTGCTCCGGAGCGCATTTCCACGCACCTGCAAACGCTCGAACGCTTCAAAGAAAACAGGAACCAATCCACTGTTCGAAAAGCCCTCGACCAGTTGGCGCATGCGGCCAACAGTGATAGTGAGAATGTCTACGCCAAAGTCGTGGATGCCGCTGTGGCGGGGGTGACCCACGGTGAGATTGTCGCCTGCCTGCGTCGGGAATTTGGAGACGGCGCCCCTCTGATTGTGCCTTGAACCCGCAACAACTGGCCGATCGCTTGCGCGCCGGGGACCGGAGTGTGCTGGGTCGCGTGATCAGCGTCGCCGAAAACGGCGGCGAACGGTGGCAGCGACTGCTCAGGTTGCTCAGCCCCGCCGACGACACCGCGATCATAGGCTTCACCGGCAGCCCCGGTTCGGGAAAATCCACCTTGATCGATGCATTGATCACGGAGCTGCGCGGCCGGGAAAAAACCATTGCGGTGGTTGCCATCGACCCGAGCAGCCCGTTTAGCGGTGGCGCCGTGCTGGGTGACCGCTGCAGGATGAACCGGCACCAGGGTGATCCAGGAGTTTACATCCGGTCTCTGTCCGCCCGCGGAAGTGTAGGTGGATTATCAGCCGGGGCCGGGCGTGTGGTGGAAGTACTGAAATCCGGTTCATTCGACCTGGTATTGATCGAAACCGTGGGCTCCGGCCAGTCCGAGGTCGACATACTGGAACTCGCGGATATGTGCATTGTGATATGCACCCCCAATTCCGGTGACGACATTCAGGCGATCAAATCCGGCATCTGTGAAATTGCCGACATACTGGTGGTAAACAAAGCGGATCTGGCCGGTGCCGACCGGACCATTCAACAACTGATTACCGCCGGCAACCTGCCTTCCAATGCCGCCCGCAAGGTGCCCGTTTTGCCCGCGGTTGCGACTCAGGGCACGGGCATCCCCGTCCTCGTCGACAGGATTCTGGCCCAGGACAGTACCGCCCGGGCCGCTACGCCCGACAGAAAGGATTCGGGCCGGATCCACCGGCGCCTCGCCCGCACCATCGCCAGGGACGTGGAGCAACAATTGCTGGATTCAAGCGACCAGGAACTCACGGAACTTTGTGATTTGATACAACGCGGGCAGTCCAGTTTCAAGAACGCGGCCCTGGCCTGGATGACAAAAAGGAAATTATAGAGCCAGGAACCTCATCCATGCGCAGTCGAGGGCGTCGAGTGCGATGTGAATCAGCAATCCGAATCCAATAACCCGCGTCGCCGGAATTACGGCTATCGTTATGTAGCCGAGCACGGCCCATTGTGTGTGCAGCGGGTGAAAGCCGATACCACAGCGGTTGGGATCGTATATCGGATCGGCCAGCAGATGATCGACGTCAATAATCATGGTTGCCACCATTATTATCCACGCCCGTTGCCACCGATCCGGGAAAACCAGCCGCGCCGCAAGGTAAGGCACCAGCAGGTGGAGAACCATGTGGACTACCGGACGCATGGTTGATACTCCGTACTAGCCCGATACGAACCCGGCCACTTTATCCACGACATTCTTCAGCGGTCTTCCTGCCTGATACCGCCCCAGGTTATCGATAAACAAATCCACCAACACGCTTTCATATTCATTAAAATCGCCCGACATGTGAGGGGAAATTATCAGATTTTCGATATCCCACAGCGGGCTGTCACCGGGCAGTGGTTCGGTCTGAAACACATCCAGTGCGGCACCCGCAATGGCCCCGCTGGCAAGGGCCTTTATCAGTGCCGGCTCGTCCACCGACGCGCCTCTGCCTACATTTATAAATCTTGCCGTGGTTTTCATGGCGGCAAACTGGGCGTCGGAAAAAAGACCTCGCGTCGCCTCCGTCAGCGGGGTCACATTGATTACGAAATCGGCTGCTGCAAGAGCGCCGCCCAATTCATCTATGCCGTGCACGCGGTCAAAATCGGGATCCTCTGCTCTGGGCTTGCGGCCGACACCGCTGACCTGTAATCCCACCGCGCCCAGCAAGCGGGCGATACGGCGCCCGATGCTGCCCACACCTACGACCAGGGCCTGGCGGCCGACAACCGTTTCCGTCACCTGATATGCCCAGGCCCGTGTCGATTTGGCGGCGAACGTGTGGGGAAAGGATTTGGCCATGGCAATGAGCAGGCCCAGTACATACTCAGCCATGGGCTGGTCGAACACACCGCGGGCGTTGGTCAGGATAACGTCACTGTCACGAAGAGCGGGAAACAAGGCCGCGTCTACGCCGGCGCCGCACCAGTGGATCCACTTCAGGGCGGTCGCCAGATCCCAGGCGTCACGCAATTGATCCGCACGATAATTCCAGCTGAGCAGGACCCCACTGCCCGGAAGGGCTTGTCGCAGATCATCTGCATCGGTGGCAAATAAAATCTGGTGCGCATGCCGAAGTCTTTCTATGCCTGGCAGATCCTCCTCACCTTTCGCACCCAGAACTACAATTTTTAGTTTGCCATTCATCATATTTCTTCTTTCGCTGGTGGCTCTGGCCGGCATCATCCCATGGCCAGGCTGACAACGATCTCCGTATTGGGGATATGCCTGAATATCTCCGGGGTGGTGACAATCTTTGTGCTCCGGCCACCGCCACCCAGGACTATTTGACGGCGTTGCATAACACGACTGTCCACCCAGATTGCGATGTCCTCGGGGAGAGCGAGCGGAGTAACACCACCGACCTCCATACCGGTCAACCGGCTGGTGTCATCCGCGCTGGCAAACGATACCCGTCTGGAACCAAGGCGTTTTCGTATCACGTGGTTCACATCCAGCCGTGAATCCGCCAGCAACACACAGGCAACCGTCCTTTTCAGCCCGGTCTTTGCCTTCACCAGGATCGTATTTGCGGAATCCTCGGGCGCGAAACCGTAGTATTCACAAAATACCGCGGTGTCGGCTTTGGCCGGGTCGCAGTCGATAATTCTGGCATCTACGGGGAGGCGGGCCAGCGCCTCTTGCACCATCGCGTCCGGGTCCTTCACGTCGACGGTCTGAGAAAATGAATTCGGTAGTGTGATGGTGCAGCAGTCACGGCGTCTGTGCGAGATCGGTCAGCGACTTTCCGCTCAAGCGGTACTTTACCCACTCACTTTGCGCCTCAGCGCCCAGACGCTCATAGAAGTTGATGGCGGGCTCGTTCCAGTCCAGCACACTCCACTCGAATCGGCCGCAGCCGCGATCCAGCGCGATCTGTGCCAGCGTATTGAGCAAGGCCTTGCCCGCGCCATAGCTTCGGTATTCCGGCATAACGTATAAGTCTTCCAGATACAGTCCGGGTTGGCTCAGCCAGGTCGAATAGCTGTAAAAGTAGACCGCGAAACCAACCGGTTCGGATCGGTATTCCGCGATCAGTGCCTCGGCATACCGCGGCTCCCGAAACAATGTTCGGGCCAGCGTCTCCTCGGTGGCGATGACTTCGGGTTCGGCTTTCTCGTACCGCGCCAGAGCTTTGATAAACCTGAGGATGGTTGGTATGTCTTGCGGGGTCGCAGAGCGGGTATCAATTTCATTCATGACGGGTTCTTTTATTTCCAGGCGAATCGGGGCTGTTCGAAATGTGCGACGCGGGTGGCTCGCCCGTTCAGCCCCACTTCCCGGAACTGATACAACATAGCCGCAGTCGGGGCGTATACTTCCCCACCCAGGGTTTCAAAAGGCGCGGACAACACCGGATGCTCACTGCTGTCCGTACACTGGAGTCGTGGGATTTCAGGGCGATTCAGATCCCACAGCGGAATCTTGAATACGGCCTCCACTTCTTCAGGGTCAGGCCGTAATTCACACCCGTCACCGCCCCAGACAACTGACGGGCTTACGCGGAATCCCGATCGGGTTTCGAAATCATCCAGCCAGCCCAGAACAGAGGAGGCCTCGAGGTCGACCCCTATTTCCTCCCGAATTTCACGTAATGCAGCATCCAGAATATCTTCCCCCGCCTCCACCCGGCCTCCCGGCAGGGCGTACTGTCCCCCGTGGTGGCGCAGGTTTTTGGGTCGCCGGGTCAGCACGAAACACGCTTCGTTGGTTCGCGCATCCGGCACCAGCACAATGGCGACCGCTGCCTGACGCAGTTTACCCGGGGCTGCCCGATGGCAATCGAATCGGTCCAGTCTGGTACGAATCCCGTCGCGAAGATATTGATTAAATTCAAAACCCATAATTTTCCCGGCCTGCATTTTTCACCAGGGTTTTCGCCTCTCGAAGATCGGATTAAGGAAAAATCGCCATTGTAGTTGATATGCGATTTGAAGATAAACCTGCTTGATTTTTGTGCACTGCCGCATATAATGCGCGCGATTTTATGCAAACAGGACCCATCAGTGATCGACTACGAACGGCCGGTGCGGGTTTTCAAGAACTGGAAACTCGGCTGCTACAACATCATGCAAAGCGGAAAGCTGCTGACCTCAGCCAGCCAGGTGCGTTTGTCCGGGGTGGAGTTCCTGGTACGCGAATCGGGCCGCCAGCGGATGCTCGAACGGGGCCGACGCAACGTCCACGCTTACGCCGTGGGATGGCTGGTTGACTACGTGCATCCCGACGAGGCCCGGAAACTGGACGCGATCACCGGCCGGGGCGTTTTCTATAACCCCTACCGCTTCTCGTCGTTCGTAGACAACGAAACCCAGGACCCCATCACCGCAGCGGATTTCGCTCAATTCGACGAATCCGGGGTCATTTACGCTTAAATCCCACCGGTTTTCCAACACCACCACCGCAGGCCCGGTCCCTTTCGAAACACGATTTTCTCTGGTCAAGCGGCCAACAATGACGATAATATGCATCGTCAATGTTTAAGTTTTTGTCCCGATCAGTCAGGAACAGTGGGTAAAAGCCTTAAAAAGGCTGCCGTATTTATCCATCACCAATGGAGAACACAATGAAAAGACGTGAATTCTTGAAAAAAGGTGCCGTTGCTGGTGGCGCCGCTGCCGCGACTACGCTGGCGGCACCCGCAATCGCACAAAAACGCATCGAAATCGCCATGGTCTCCACCTGGGGACGAGACTTCCCGGGTCTGGGCACCGGCGCCCAGCGTTTCGCCCAACGCCTGTCCGACATGACCGACGGCCGTATGCAGGTCGAATATTTCGCCGCCAACGAAAGGGTGAAAGCGTTCGATGCATTCGACGAAGTCGCCTCCGGCAACGCCCAGATGTACCACGGCGCGGAGTATTACTGGAAAGGCAAGCATCCTGGCTGGGCATATTTCACGGCGGTACCCTTCGGCCTCACCTATACCGAGATCAACGCCTGGGTTCGCTTTGGCGGTGGTCAGGAATTATGGGACGAACTCGCCGCGGAATTCGGCCTCAAAGGCCTGATGTGCGGCAACACAGGCGTGCAGATGGGCGGTTGGTTCCGCAAAGAGGTCAATACCGTCAGCGATCTCAAGGGCCTCAAGTTCCGCATGCCCGGCCTGGGCGGCGACGTGCTGGCCAAAGTGGGCGCCTCACCCGTTTCCCTGTCGGGCGGTCAAATCTATGAAAACCTGATCTCCGGCGCCATCGACGGCACCGAGTGGGTGGGCCCGTGGAACGACAGTTTCTACAAGTTCTACGAGGCGGCCAAATACTACTACTGGCCCGGTATGCACGAGCCTGGATCCATGCTGGCGGTGGGCATGAACAAAAAGTTCTGGGACGGCCTGTCAAAATCCGATCAGCTCATCATCGAAGCCGCGGCATCCATGGAAAACGACGTTATGATGGCGGAATTCAACGCCAAGAACGGCGAATGGCTGGGTAAGCTGATCAACGAACAGGGCGTGCAGTTGCGCCGGTTCAGCGACGAGATTTTTGACAGCTTTGGCGAGGCGGCGGACGAAGTATTCGCCGAGGTAGTCGAGCATAGCGACCTGGCCAGGCGTATCCACGAGAGTTTCGTCAAGGCCCGCTCAGAAGTGGGCGGTTGGGCCAAGATCTCGGACCAGGCCTATGTCTTCCAGCGCAACCGGTATCTGGGTGTATGATGTGACCGTCGTAGCCTTTTCATAGACAGGAAAGCGGAGCCCCCGGGCTCCGCTTTTGTTACCAGATCCTGGATCCACAATGTTGTTAAGCGGGCTGCTGTCGCGCGTCCTGGCCAACGTAATCGTCATCATCACGCTGGTGTTTCTGCTCAACAACTATCTGATTTTCTGGCTGGACTGGCCTGGCGCCCTGACCTTTCTCCAACACAAGCAGTGGTTCGGGTTCGGACCACTGGATGTCACCCTCGAGGGTGGTGAGGTCACCCTGGGCTGGCTGCAGTTCCTGAGTTACGCGGGGTCGATGGTCTACGTCATGGCCTACGTTGTTCTTACTCCGGATAAACCATTGCATACGGACGCCGAATTCCTGGCTTCGATCGCCGCTTTTATCGTCCGTGCCGCGTTCTGGTCGGTGTTTCTGATAGGCCTGGCAGATATGGTGATTTCGTTCCTGCGTGTAGAAGGATTGCTGGAGGCGGTGGCGGGTAAAGACCTTACCCAGGAACTGGGTAAATCGAAATTTCGGGGCGTGTACGTGCACGTCCCGATCATGCTGTTATCGCTCGTGATAGCCTGGTTCGTGCACGCGCTGGGTTTTATCTGGCTGGCATTTTTGATTGTGATCGCTGAATTCCAGATCGTCATTTCCCGCTTCGTGTTTTCCTACGAACAGGCCTTCATGGGCGACCTGGTCCGCTTCTGGTACGCCGCACTGTTTCTGTTTGCTGCATCTTATACTCTCATCCACGACGGTCACGTCCGCGTCGACGTTTTCTACGCCCAGTTCAGTGAACGCAAGAAGGCCTGGGTCAATGCCATCGGCTCACTTGTACTCGGTTTGCCGTTG
>CAXMTM010000215.1:0-5330 GCA_964196385.1 Arenicellales bacterium | reverse complement strand
TTGCCTATACCGTTATCGGCAAGCGTCTTTAGCCAGTTGTCGAAACCCCGCGGTGAATTGGTTGTCGCTGTCATTAATCAGGGAAACTGATCGCTCCGAGTGTGAATGATGTGAATGGGGTCAGACCTTGCATTTTGCACCACGCTCAGATTACAACAGCATTCTTCTACTCCGTGCAAAATGCAAGGTCTGACCCCATCGGGCCGATGGTATCACTCTCCGCCCCGGGATGAATATACAGGCTGGTTACAGCCATTGTAGAATGTTCTCCCTCCAACCGACGGTCAACAGGATTCTGAAAAAATTCTTTTATTTGTTCGGGTCGCTCGTGTTTGCCCCGGTCCTGCTAATGGCGGGATGGTCGGTGGCGATGGGTTGGCCGGACAATTGGCGGACGGCGGACTGGTCTTCGGCTCGCCTGGCGCCCGATCCGAACGTGGTAAAAGGGGCAATTATCCAGGTCTATGCCGCTCGTGCGGGGAGGTGGAAAGGCGTATTTTCCGTGCACAGCTGGATCGTGGTCAAGGCTGAGGGCGCCCCGGGATTCACTCGCTTCGAGGTGGTCGGGTGGGGCAACCCTGTTCGAATAAATTCGTATCTGGTTGACGGGCTTTGGTATGGTAATACGCCTGAGATCATTCTTGAAATCAGAGGTGAAACAGCACAGTCCCTGATCGGGGAAATAGAAAACGCGGTGCACAGCTACCCCTATAAACAGCGTGGTAGTTACCATGCGTGGCCGGGGCCAAACTCGAACACATTTCTTGCCTGGATCGGGCGACAAGTCCCGGAACTGAAGCTGGAAATGCCGCCCACCGCGGTCGGCAAGGACTACCTCGGGCAAGGCGTCCGGCTGGCGACCACACCCTCAGGCACGGGGTGGCAGGTATCGTTGTGGGGGTTGATCGGATTTGCGCTGGCATTGCGGGAGGGAATCGAATTGCATTTCCTGGGGGCGACTATTGGCGTTGACTTTGACGACATGGGCATCAAACTGCCGGGAATTGGCACACTGGGGGTAAAGGTGGGGTCAGATCCCAGTTTTCTCTAATATTAGCGAAAAGTGGGATCTGACCCCACTTTCACAAGCCGGCGTCTGTGGGTGGTTTCTGTTTTTCCGATCCGATCTTGTCCAGGGCTGCCCTGTATATTTCCTCTGAGTTGTATTGTGAACTCGGTATCGGTATGAAAGGCGCCTTCTCCTCGGTTGTTTTTGTGTCGCGAACGTTGATCCTGTAAATGGAGTAAATTCCGAGACAGGCGGTGATGAGCGCGCTCAACCCGAACAGCCCGTCGGGGCCAAACTGCCCCATGCTGAATGCCCCCATCATCGGCCCGAGTATCGCACCTATTCCAAAAGACACAAGCAGTGCACCGGCGACCTGGATCAGTTCTTTTGGATCAGCGAAGTCGTTCGTGTGTGCAGCACTGAGTGAATAAATCGTGAACACCAGGCTGCCGTAAATTGCACCCGCAACGTAGAGGCCCGTTTCGGATACCCGCGCCATCCACAGTATGGACAGGCACGCGGCACAGGTGGCGAAAGCGACACCGGTCAGAACGAACCTGCGATCGATACGGTCCGACAGGCGGCCAATAGGCCATTGCAATAGCAATCCGCCCAAAATTGCCGATGCCATAAACACCGCGGTCCCGGACAACGGCAGACCGATCTTGCGCGTGAAAATTGGTCCCATACTGTAAAACATGGCGTTGACCATACCCGCGCAAAAGGGGCCGACCAGGCCTAGCGGAGTGAGCCGATAAAGTTTGCGCAGTTTGATGGGCTGCTGTCGTACCGGCACCGGGGCCCGGGATCGTGTCAGCAGTACGGGCACCAGCGCCAGTGAAAAAATGATGGATGTCAGGCTGAATAAATGGAACTGGCCGGGGTCGGCCATGGGCAGCAGGAACTGCCCACAACCGGCGGCGGCATAGTTGGTGGTCATGTAGATAGACAGGACCCGGCCGCGCATCTCGTTGCTGGCGCGTTCGTTGATCCAGCTTTCAGTCACCAGGATCATGCCCGCCATGCAAAAGCCGGAGGCGATGCGCATAATGACCCAGCTTGCCGGATCGATGACCAGTGCGTGCGTCAGCGCGGTAATCGACATGATGGAAGCGAATGCAGCAAAGGACCGGATGTGCCCGGCGCCGGCCACGACACGAACCGCATAGCGTGCGCCGAGGAATATGCCAAAGAAATAGGACCCCATGATCACGCCGACGATTTCCGTGGAAAACCCCTCGATACCGGTGCGTACACCCAGCAGCGTTGCGAACAGTCCGTTTGCCATGAGCAGCAAAGCGTAGCTCAACAGCAAAGATGCAATCGATTTTAGTGTGGTTAGCAACGACGGGGGTGTCGACTGATCAGCTTCAGGCCCCTAGGAGCCTGTCCGAGAATAGAGAGCCTACTGCGGGAAAGCCCTTTTGGCCCCTTTTCCCGCTCATTCTCGTCAAATATGAATAACTATTCTCCTCAAATGATCGAAAAAATGGACTCAAAATGACTTCCCCTCGCTACGGCTTCTATTCTCGGACAGGCTCCTAGATCAGACTTCGTACATACTGGTTGATCCGTCTGCATGCTTCCTGCAGGCGTTCCTCTCTGAGCACGGTGCTGATGCGGAGCAACCCCTCGCAGCTTGCCCCAAACCCGGTCAGCGGCTGCAGCGATACGTCTTTCTTATCGAGCAGGCCGGCGGCAAAATTCATGGAGTCGATGTCGAGATTGCGAATGTTGAGTATCACGAACATGCCGCCGCCTGCACTGTAGAGTTCGACTTCCGGTACCTTCCTGATCCCGTCAATGATCACCTGGCGCTGTTTTGCGAGGCGCTGCTTTACCTCTTCGGTAACGCGGTGTTCGTGTCTCAACGCGTGCAGGGCACCGTCCTGGGAAAAGGCGCTAAGGCCATAATTCATGCACATGTTCAGGTTGTAGTAGTGATGCGCAAGCTGTCTGGGCCCGATTGCCCAACCCACCCGCCACCCCGTCATGCGGTGGGATTTGGACACGCTGGAGACACTGATCACCACGTCCCTGGCGCCCTTGAGTCCGAACGGGCTGCAAGGGACCGGGTCCGCAACGATGTCCATATATACTTCGTCGGATATCAACCATATTTCCCGTTCCCGGCAGATGTCTACCAGTGCCTGCATCGATGCCTGTGGATATACAGCCCCTGTCGGGTTGTTGGGGGAGTTGACCAGGATCGCCCTGGTGCGGGGTGTGATGGCCCCGATCACCCGCTCAGCGTCCAGTTGGAACTCCTCTTCCGGCGCCAGTGCTACACTGACCAGGGCCGCGCCGCTGGCCGTGACTGTGGCGGGATAAGTTGTGTAATACGGTTCGATCAATATAACTTCGTCGCCTGCTTGCAGCAGTATCTGGGCGGTGGCGAACAGCGCGTTCTGCGCCCCGCAGAAGACGGTTACGCAGTCCGGGTCGACCGGCACGCCGCATTTTTCCGAGTGTCGATTGGCGATGGCCTCACGCAGGCGCAGATCGCCCTCGACAGCAGTGTAGTGGTGCCGGCCACTTTGGATGCTGTCAATTGCGGCTTCCATGACGCCTTGCGGGCTAAATGAATCACTCTCCTGACCGACGCTCATCAGGATTATGTCCTCTCCCGCTTCGAGCCTTTTCATGGCAAGATAGTGAGTCTTCCAGGTGTCGACGGATTCGCCCGCGATGCGATCGGTCAATTCAGAGTAACGCATTATCGGTTCAATCAGGTGTGTGGACGAGCATTGCAAAGCAGTTGCACCACAACGGACGTCCGTTTGACATAGAGTACCAGATTGACTGATGAGTTGGCGTGACTCATGTAGAATAAACCGCCCCGACCAGGGGCAGGTTTTCAAAACCAATCCGCAACTTCTCAATTAGACCATGTACCGCCAGCACACCAACCAGGGCGACTCATTATGCGAGCAGGCGAAGCGATAACCCGGTTACTCAGCCGTTACGATGTGACCCATGTCTTCGGCATACCAGGCACCCATACCCTCGAACTCTACCGCGGGTTGGCCGATAACAGATACGGTGTGCAACACGTACTTGCCCACCATGAACAGGGTGCCGGCTTCATGGCCGATGGATACGCCCGCACGACGGGTCGTCCTGGTGTGTGTTTTGTAATTACCGGCGCCGGCGTGACCAATATTGCGACGCCGATGGCGGAAGCGTACGCGGATTCCGTGCCGATGCTGGTGGTCTCACCGGTGAATCAACCCGACGGCGGAGGTTACAACCGGGGCAGGCTACACGAAATCACGGATCAGGCCGCAGTGACCGCGCCACTAACGGCCTTTAGCGCAACGGTGCATGATGTTGACGAGATTCCAGAGCTCATCGCCCGGGCATTTATGGTGTTCGCCAGCGAGCGGCCTCGTCCGGTCCACATCAGTGTACCGCTGCCCTTATTGCTCGAAGAACTGACGGTGCCCTGGGAGCCCCGGGGAATTCCCTCCGTGCCGGTTGTCAGCGACCTCGAGGTGGAAAGAGCCGGACAGGCCGTGGCTGCCGCGGAGTGGCCCGTCATCATCGCCGGCGGCGGTGTGCGCTTTTCCCCCGGGCCGGTAGTCGCACTGGCCGAAGCGATCGGTTGTCCGGTTATCACCACCGTGGCAGGCAGGGGGGTGATCGCCGGTTCACACGTATTGTGCCCCGGCGCTCAGCTTCGCGCCGGCCCGGTGCAGAGGGTGCTGCAGGAATCGGACCTGGTAATTTTGCTTGGCACCGCACTGTCGCAAACCGACCACTGGAACGATGATTTGCCTCTGCCCGATAAACAGATCAGGGTAAATGTGGACGGCGAAAATCTGATCGCCCCGGGGGAGGTCGTTGCATTGCGGGGGGATGCATCGGATGCCGCGGCCAGGTTGGGCCGAATTGTATCCAGCGCAAAGCGGGACCTCCGCATGCGGCACAGCGTCGCTCGATGCAAATCATTGCGCGGGGAATTGTCACAGTCGATGACGGTTAAGGAGCAAAACCACTGGCAGATACTGGAACATGTGCAGCGAACGCTCCCACAGAACGCAATGATTTTCAGCGATATGACCCAGATCGCATACACGGCGGTAGAATACATGCCACTCGAGCAGCCCAACAGCTGGCACCACCCTACCGGTTACGGCACCCTGGGGTACGCGCTGCCCGCGGCGATCGGCGGCGCTATTGCGGAGCCCGACCGGCCGGTGCTGGTAGTGGTGGGCGATGCGGGACTTCAGTACACCATGCAGGAATTACCGTTGGCGGCGGAACTGGGTTTGAACATCAAGATACTTTTGTGGAACAACGATACGCTGGAACAGATCAG
>CAXMTM010000214.1:0-4864 GCA_964196385.1 Arenicellales bacterium | reverse complement strand
AATGTCTCCGACACGGGATAAATAAGAATGTCTGCGACGGGGGAATGGATATCTCCCTGACAAATATGCCACGGGCATGTGATGACAAAACGTGAAGTTGTTCTTGCGCGAACCCTTAGGGCAAGGGAGGTGTCGCTGGCGTAAATTTCTGAGATAAGGACGTCCGGGTCCAATAACCCGGGTATAAAAACCCCGGGACAAGAAACAAGGGTAATTTACTTGGCGGGAGGGTTCAGTAGACGATGTTTGGCATGAAGTTTAAGGCCATGGGGCCGGGGCGATGAGTTCACAAAGTATTAGTGCTACAGACACCGAAAAGACGGTGACGGCCGGGCGGGCCTCGCCGCACACAAAAAAGATTCCGTTGCAGCGGGCTTCTGTCGATATCTGGGACAAAAAGTACCGTCTCAAAAGCAAGTCGGGCGAGATAATCGACCAGGACATCGACGTAACATATCAACGGGTTGCGCGGGCGCTGGCGAATGTTGAAACATCCACGGAGAAGAGACAGCACTGGTATGAGCGCTTTCTGTGGGCGCTTCGCAACGGCGCCATTCCCGCCGGCAGGATAATTTCCAACGCCGGGGCACAGCATCACAAGCCGGCGACGTCCACCATCAACTGCACGGTATCCGGTTTGGTGAAGGATTCGATGCACGACATCCTTGAAAAGGTGCACGAGGCCGGACTGACACTCAAGGCCGGATGCGGTATCGGTTACGAATTTTCAACGTTGCGGCCCAAGGGCGCCTATGTCTCCGGTGCCGGCGCCTATACCTCCGGCCCGCTGTCTTTCATGGATATATATGACAAGATGTGCTTCACGGTGTCCTCGGCCGGGGGGCGTCGCGGCGCACAGATGGCAACCTTTGATGTCGGCCATCCCGATGTCAAGGAATTTATCAGGGCCAAGCGCGAAGACGGTCGTCTGCGCCAGTTCAACATGTCGTTACTGATCACCGACGAGTTTATCGATGCCGTCAAGGCGGACGATGAGTGGAAGCTTGCCTTTCCCCTCACCCCTAAAGAAGTTGAAGACGACGGCATCGATATCACGGATGGGGACAAAGTCATCTGGCGTGACAGTTCCTACACTCAGGGTTATGTAACCAATGCGGACGGGTTGGTTGCATGCAGGGTGTTCGACACCATTAAAGCGAGCAGGTTGTGGAACATGATCATGGCTTCCACTTATGACTACGCGGAACCCGGGTTCATACTGATCGACAAGGTCAATGAGATGAACAACAACTGGTTTTGCGAGAACATTCGTGCCACCAACCCGTGTGGCGAGCAACCCCTGCCGGAGTACGGGGCGTGCCTGCTGGGTTCGGTGAACCTGACTTGTTTCGTGCGCGAGCCTTTCACTGAGCAGGCCCATTTCGACTGGGTTGAGTTCCATGACGTGGTGTCGGTGTTTACCCGGATGCTGGACAACGTTGTGGAAATCAACGGCTTACCGCTGGGTAAACAAAGGCAAGAAATTGAGCGCAAACGCCGCCACGGAATGGGATATCTGGGCCTGGGCTCAACGCTTACCATGCTGTGCCTGCCGTACGGATCCCCCCGATCCCTGGAGTTCGCCGAAAAGGTATCGAGAGAGATGGCCATCACCGGTTGGAAACAGGCGCTGGTGCTGGCGGAAGAGAAGAGCCCGGCCCCGTTTATGGAAGAAGAATTTACCGTGACCGAGACTATGTTGCGCAAGCGACCCGAGATGGTAAACGATGGCTATCATATTGGCGACCGGGTCAAGGGCAAGGTGCTAATTGCCCGGTATAGCCGGTACATGCAGCAGGTCGCCGAGGTCGATTCCGTACTGGTTGATGCGCTGGCCGAAAGAGGGGCACGATTTACTCACCACACATCCATAGCCCCCACCGGCACCATTTCCCTGTCTTTGGCCAACAACGCGAGTAACGGAATCGAGCCCAGTTTTGCCCACATGTATTCCCGTAACGTAATCCGGGAGGGTAAAAAGACCAAAGAGAAAATCGATGTGCTTTCATATGAGTTGCTGGCATATCGCGAGCACGTGAACCCCAGGGCGTCCCCGTCTGCCAGTGAACCCGGGGAACAGTTGCCCGACTACTTTGTTTCAGCGGATGACATTACACCAACCCAGCATGTGGATATCCAGGCCGCCGCGCAAAAATGGATCGATTCATCCATTTCGAAAACCGCCAACGTGCCGACGGATTTCGCCTTCGACGACTTCAAGAACATCTATATGTACGCCTATGAGAAGGGCCTTAAGGGTTGCACTACTTTCCGCTTCAACCCGGAAGTTTTTCAGGGCGTGCTGGTCAAGGAGAAGGATCTGGAGAGTACGGTATATGAGTTCGCGCTGGATGACGGGTCTACGGTAACGGTGAGAGGCAACGAAGAGATCGAGTACGATGGCGAGACCCACACGGCCGCCAACCTGTTTGATGCACTGAAGGAAGGTTACTACGGTAAGTTCTGACTGACTGGCCCGGGGGCAAATTGAATATTTGTAGTAGGAGACTGCGAAGAGCAGAAGATTATGAGGAGAGCAGGAGATTATGGTGATCAAGATTGACAAGCAGATTGTGGATTACAAGGTGGTGCAGGACCAGCCGCCTGACAAGCATGCCAAGGGAAACAAACCGGTAGAGCGGGAGAAGGCCCCCGCCGAAATCATCCACATGCACGAAAGAATTGAGCGTCCACCGATGCTCAAGGGGTATACGTACAAACTGAAAACGCCGGGGTCCGAACACGCCATGTATGTCACCATCAATGACATCGTGTTGAATGAAGGAACCGAGCACCAGTTGCAGCGCCCTTACGAGATCTTTATCAACTCGAAGAACATGGATCACTTTCAGTGGATCGTCGCCTTGACCCGGATCATGTCGGCAGTGTTTCGCAAGGGAGGGGACGTAACCTTCCTGGTGGAAGAGTTGCGTTCGGTGTTCGACCCCAGGGGGGGATACTTTAAGAAGGGTGGGCGCTACGCGCCGTCGCTGGTGGCGGAACTGGGTGATGTTATCGAGACCCACCTCAAAGAGATCGGTCTGCTGGAGGATGGTGATCTCGATGCACACCAGCAGGCGCAGATCGACGAAGCCCGTGCCAAGTATGCGGCCGCCAGGCCGGAGAACACGGATGACGATTTCCCGACCAGCGCTTCACTATGTATGAAATGCCAGACCAAGGCGCTGATTCAACTCGACGGATGCATGACCTGTCTCAGTTGCGGTGATTCAAAGTGCGGCTGAGGTTTGGCCCAATAAACACCTCCTCGGTGTGTAGTAAGCAGTACCGGTTCCCTTCTTGCCAGGAGTGGCAGGAAGGGAACATGGATTGCGTCAACAGGATTTAGCGCCGACGCCATGCTGGATATTCATTTCGAAATCGGTGGCCGCAAGCTCGACCCGTGTTTTATCGGTGACAGCATCGAAAAGGCCACGCTGTTGTATGTGGCGAGGCTGATGCGCAAGAAATTCGGCAACATTCGCGTCCCTGACAGAGAAGACTCGCTGCGGGTCCTGATCAGCGGTGACGACGTCGAACATCTTCGCTATGAGTTGGACGGGCCCGAATCCGTGCTGGACCAGATCGCGGATAGGGCGGGCATCATTGTGCGTGATGAAATCACCATAGTTGCCTGAACATGGCGAGCCCTTACGTGCCTCAATTGTCACTGCTGTCACCTGGAAAAAGACGGCCCGCCCCCATCCGCCAGCCTTGAAATGAGTTCGCGAACGAACCCGCAAACGATCCCGGGATTTGGTGACAATATGGGTATCCTGTCTTCCCAGGCGCTGGTGCGCCTGATCCATTGCGGCCACATCAAAGCCGCGCAGCCGATCGATGACTCACAAATCCAGCCGGCCAGTATCGACCTCCGCCTGGGCGCCAGGGCATACCGGGTACGTGCAAGCTTTTTGCCCGGTAAAGATAAAACGGTCAGGCAACGCATCGAAACCCTGACCATGCACGAATTTGATATTTCGAAGGGTGCCGTGCTCGAGCGGGGCTGTGTGTACATCGTGCCGTTGATGGAAAGCGTTGACCTCGATGGCGACCACTCCGCAATCGGCAATCCCAAGAGTTCTACCGGTCGCCTGGACGTATTCACCCGCCTGATCACCGACTATGGTGTGGAATTCGACCGGGTGAAGCCGGGTTATAGCGGGGCGCTGTACGCCGAAATCGCACCGCGCACTTTCAGCGTTCTGGTGCGCAGGGGTTCCAGGTTGTCACAGCTTCGAATACGGCGTGGGGAGCCTCTCCGTTCTGACGAGCAGCACATCAGATTGCAGCGTGAACACCGGGTCATCGACGCACCACTGGACGAGAACGATATAAAGAGCGGAGTGCCCGTCACCGTAGACGTCGAGGGCGAACCGGGTTCGGGGTTGATCGGCTACCGCGCCAAGGCCCACGCCGGGCTCATCGATATCGATAAAAAGGATCACTACCGGGCAGATGATTTTTGGGAACCGGTGTTTAGACAGAACGGGTCCGGTTTGATTCTCGACCCCGGTGAATTCTATATTCTCGCGTCCAGAGAAGCGGTACGCGTGCCGCGGGGATTCGCCGCGGAAATGATCGCCTACGACGCCCTGGTTGGTGAGTTCCGGGTGCACTACGCGGGCTTCTTCGATCCGGGCTTTGGCGATCCGGAGGCGGGCGGGCAGGGCGCCAGGGCGGTGCTCGAGGTCAGATCTTTCGAAGTGCCGTTTGTGGTGGAGCCCGGCCAGGTGGTGGGGCGTCTCGCCTATGAACCGCTGACCGAAATGCCGGACAAGGTTTACGGCCAGGATCTGAAGTCCAGCTATCAGCAACAAGGGTTGAAACTAAGCAAGCACTTCAAGCTTCCCTGACCCGCGCG
>CAXMTM010000213.1:0-3942 GCA_964196385.1 Arenicellales bacterium | reverse complement strand
ATGACACCCGACTACAGTCCGGTCATGGGTTTAAGTCCAGTTGAGAATTACTACCTTGACGCGGGCTGGGGAACCTGGGGATTCAAAGCAACACCCATTTGCGGCAAGACCATGGCCGAACTGGTAGCAACCGGACGGGTTCCGGAAATTATCCGTCCTTTTGAACTCGAGCGCTTCTACCGCTTCGAGCAGATAAACGAGGCCGGCGCGACCGCCGCAAGCCATTGATGTCAGAACGCCAATGAAAATTCTGAACTGCCCATTGAACGGCCCCCGCAACATCGCGGAATTTTCTTATGGCGGCGAACTCCACCGCATGCCCGATCCATCCATGTGTGAATCACGGGAATGGGTGGAGCATGTATTCTTTAATGAAAACAAAGCGGGCATTGTGACCGAATGGTGGTACCACAATGCAACCTCATACTGGTTTCTGGCCGAACGCAATACGGTGACTGACGAGATCATTCGGACCTTCCCCGCGAGCGACGTATTTAAGGAACGCGTTGACTTCAGTAAAGAAACGGGTGAGGGGCAGGAATGATGGCTTCCATGAATCGTCTTCCCGCACCCTATGGGCTTCTGCTGGACCGTAACGAAAGCATTACCTTCAGCTTTGAGAACAAGTCTTACCAGGGCTATGCGGGGGACACCATCGCCAGCGCGCTGGCCGCAAACGACCAGTGGCTGCTGAGCCGTTCCTTCAAATACCACCGACCGCGCGGCGTTCTGACCATGGCCGGGCAGGACGCGAACACGCTGGTGCAGCTTCCGGCAGACCCGAACGTGTTGGCTGACCGGGAACCGATAGTGCCCGAACTGGAGGTCACAGGTCAAAACTATAGCGGCAGTCTTAATCGGGACCGCAATGCCTGGATAGAACGCTTCGCAAAATTTATGCCGGTCGGGTTCTACTACAGGGCCTTTTTCAGACCAAGAGGCATCTGGGAAAAGTGGGTCCGCATCATTCGTCAAAAAGCCGGGCTTGGCGTCATTGATCGGAACTACAAGCCGGTCTATTTCGACAAACAATACCTGTTCTATGATGTTGTGGTAGTTGGCGGTGGCCCCGCCGGAATGGCGGCTGCATTACAGGCGGCGGATTCCGGTGCCGAGGTACTGCTGGTTGACGAGAACCCGGTCCTGGGTGGGTCCCTGAACTATGCCCGGTTCGATGCGGAAGGACAACGCGCAGGCGTTCTTCGGGCAAAAATGATCGCTGACGTCGAAGCCAGCGACAGGATCGACATCAAGCTGAATGCGCTGTGCAACGGTTGGTACACGGATAACTGGCTGCCAATTATCCAGGCCCGACGGTTGTACAAGGTCCGGGCCGGCGAGGTGATTTTATGTGTCGGTGCCCTCGAGCAACACGCCGTGTTTCACAACAATGACCTGCCGGGGATCATGATGAGCAGCGCCACTCAGCGCCTGATTCACCTTTACGGTGTTCGTCCCGGGAAAACGGTTGTGATACTGTCCGGGAACAATAACGCATACGGCGTCGCACTGGACCTGATGGATGCCGGCGTTGAAGTGAAGCTGATTGTCGAGCTTAGAGAAAATCCACAATACGACGATATTGCACGCTCTGCCATTGCGCGGAATATAGCTGTAAAAACCGGCCATGCGGTTTATGCTGCGATACCGGGGCCTGACAAAAAACACATCAGCCGCGTGGACGTTCGCAAAATCATATCGGACGGCACCTGTGCCGCGCAGGGTGAGATCATTGAGTGTGACCTGCTGTGCATGTCTGTGGGCTACACACCTGCCTACCAACTGCCCTGCCAGGCAGGTGGCCAACTCGGTTATGATGATGAAACATCAAGTTTCACACTAACGAACCTGCCGGATTCCTGCCGGCTCGCGGGCTCTGTGATGGGCGTGCAGCCGGAAAGCGCGACCGACAGCATGAATTTCCCATGGCCGATATTCCCCCACCCGGATGGCAAGGAGTTTGTAGACTTTGATGAAGATTTGCAGATTGCCGATATCGGCAATGCCGTCCACGACGGTTACGAACATGTGCAACTGGTAAAACGGTATTCCACCTGTGGGATGGGGCCGTCGCAAGGACGTCATTCGGCACTCCCAACCGTGCGCCTTGTAGCGAAAGCCACCAACAAGACCATTGCAGAAACAGGGGTTACTACCGCACGACCACCTATCGCGGCTGAACGCCTCGCCCATAGCGCCGGGCGCAGCTTCTACCCGTCGCGCCGGAGCAATATGCACTATCGTCACCTGGAAGCAGGAGCCCAAATGCTGCAAGCGGGAGCCTGGTACCGGCCAGCGTACTACGGACCCATTGATTCAAAAGCCGAAGCGATTCGAAGCGAAGTACGCAACGTTCGTAATAACATCGGCCTGGTCGATGTCTCGACACTCGGCGGTATAGAAGTGCGGGGTGCAGACGCTGCCGAATTTTTACAAAGAATCTACACCTTTAATTTTACGAAACAACCGGTTGGCCGCGCGCGTTATGCACTGCTCACGAATGAGGCCGGCGTGGTGATCGACGACGGTGTCGCCTGTCGATTTCATCAACGCCACTACTATGTGACGACCACGACAGGCGGTGCCGATCGTGTCTATCAAAACATGCTCAAGTGGAACGTCCAATGGTGTCTCGACGTTGATGTCACGAACGTATCTTCTGCCTGGTGCGGCGTCAATATCGCCGGCCCGTATGCACGCCACGTACTGGAGAAGCTGTGCCGGGACGTCGACCTGGGTGCAGAAGCGTTCCCGTATATGGGTGTTCGTGAGGGCATCGTTGCCGGCATACCCGCCCGCCTGATTCGTGTTGGTTTCGTCGGCGAACTCAGCTATGAAATTCATGTCCCTCAGCACTTTGGCGAGGCGCTGTGGGACGAACTCATGAAAGCAGGCAGCGATCAGAAAATAATGCCCTTCGGTATAGAAGCGCAGCGGGTTCTACGGCTGGAGAAAGGCCATATTATCATCGGGCAGGACACCGACGCCATGTCCAACCCGTTGGAAGTACAAATGTCGTGGGCCATTGCGCGCAAAAAACCATTTTTCGTGGGTGGACGGATCATCGCTGAACTCGAGAAAGCACAGATCAAGCGGACTCTCGTCGGGTTTGTCGTCAACGACCGGCAGGCACCGATTCCGCTCGAAAGTCACCTCGTGCTGGACGGAGAGCACATGGTTGGCCGCGTCACCTCCTGCGAATATTCACCCACACTCGACAAGCCTGTCGGGCTGGCCTATGCACCGCTCGGGAATGCCGAGGCAGGTAGCCAAATCATTATCAAGTCAACGGGCGGCGTCAGGGTCACGGCGGACATCGTTGATCTCCCGTTTTACGACCCGGATAGCCGGCGCCAGGAGCTTTAGACACCAACAATGACGACCACAACACCCACTCACCACCTCCGGCGCAGCCAACTTTACCGGTGGCACGTCAATGCCCTGGCGCGGTTCGAAGAGGCTGCGGGCTCCGCCGTCGTGACCGAATATGCGGGTGCAGATAACGAGGTGAACCAGGCAACCCACCTGGCGCTCGCTGATTTATCGACTCTGCCAAGGGTAGGTTTCAAGGGTCCGGGTGCGCCCGATTGGCTTGATCAGCAGGGTGCACAGTTGCCTAATTCACCAAACCAGGCTGTGCGCCAAGAGGATGGTAGCCTGATCGCCCGTCTCTCGCATTACGAGTTGTTAATCCTCGGTGACCTGAATTTGAATTCCACACTCCCCGCGATACTGCAGGACCGGTGGAGCCTGGCATCTGCGAACAAGACCTACGCCGTACCGCGTAGCGACAGTCATTGCTGGTTTGCACTGACGGGCGATGACGCCGCCATAACGCTTTCGAAATTATGTGGCGTTGATTTGCGCACTCATAAATTCGCAGAACAAACGATCGCCCAGACCTCCCTGGCGCGGGTCAACGCAATTATCCTGCGCAATGAC
>CAXMTM010000212.1:0-15722 GCA_964196385.1 Arenicellales bacterium | reverse complement strand
CTTGAAGTAGATTACTAAACCGCAACTAATCCCCTTCGAAGGGCCATTGCCGCCATTGCCCCAACATGGGAAAGTAGAGCCCCAGGCAGATCGGTCTATTTTCCATGGCGTACATCGCTCCGGCATAGTTGTCGAGCTGCTGCCTGTAGCGCTGCTGTTCGCTGTCGAGAAAATCCCTGAGCCCACCCCCTGAATGTGTGCTGCTCTTGAAATCGACGATCCAGCGAACTCCCTTGTCGTCAATAAAGGTTCGATCGATACGAAAGTTCCGGGTGCCATCGGACCGATTCCAGGTCACCGCGTATTCGCTCTCGGCGCATAGATGGTCGCCGCTCAGCAGCCATTGGGCCCGATCGTCGTCGAGCACGCGTACAAGTGCTTCCAATATTCGAGAGGACGCTTCACCGGCGCCGTGGCTCGATACACCCAGCCGAACGAGTTCCGTATGCCAGACGTGGCGCAGCCCGCCCAATCTGCCCTCGTTCCATTTATCCATACCATCCAGGGCCATGCGATCGAGCACATCATGAACGATGACGCCGACATGCCTGGCCACCTCTCCCACCCAGGAAAACTCTATGCCCACTTCCACCGGTCGGCCTTCCGGGATGGCGTCGACGGTTACCGGGGCCGGCGATACGTCCGGCTCCCAGTGGGCCGGCAATCTGTGCAACGCGGGAACGCTGTTATCCCGGGTGTCGGATGCAACGTGCTGATGCACGCCCTGAAAGTATGATTGCTTATCCAGCCGATGCCATAATTTAGACAACAGGCTGTGTTTGTGCGGCTGCCGCGTTTGGCCTTCACCGTCCGTGGTCAATGCAGCCAGCAAATGAAGGCTGCGCCGGGCGCGGGTGCAACCCACATACAACAGCCGCAGTGTCTCGAAATGGTCTTTCTCAGCGTTGATAGTGCGCAAATAATCGTAGTGTGGGTCCTTGCCGGACCCGATTTCCGGGGAGGGGGCAAAAAGCAGGGATCCGCTGGATTCGTGCATCTGCTCTTCCCACAACAGTAAACGCGTATCGTCCGACCTTGGCCGTTTGTGCAAGCCGGGGATGATGACCGTATCGAACTCAAGACCCTTGGCCTTGTGCAGGGTCATGACCTGGAGGCGCTGATCCGACGCATTGTCCGCTTGCGACCAGCGCTCCGCCACCTGTTCCGCGAGCCCGTCCAGGTCCCCGGTTCCTCCACGCCGCAGATAATCCTGCAGCAGGTCAAAATACAAACGTGCGTTGTCTTTCGCGTTGTCGCTGATACACGCGGCCCCCCCAAGTTCAAGCCACAGGTTTTCCACCGCTCTTGTCAGGGACAACCGGCCGCGGTTTTCCAGGGCCGCGGCAACGGGAACCATGAACTTCGACACCCTCCGCTGCCCGTCCTGTGACAGACGCTGCCTCAGCACTTCGTCCTGCAAACAATCCCGCACACAGGCCCGGGGCCGGTCGCCCAACAGGACGTGCAAATCGTGCAGCGTCAATCCGCACCAGGGCGCGCGCAACACGCTCAACCACGCAATGCGGTCCGCCGGAAACGACAGCGCACGAGTCAGGGACAGCAAGTCCTGCACCACAGGCTGCCAGTCCAGTCTCTGGATGTTCAGCCCCGAATAGGGGATGTTTGCCGCGTCAAGTGCCGGTAATATCTCCTCCAGGCTCGGACGGGAACGGACCAGTATCGCGATCCGTTGTTCTGCATCCTGTCGCCATGCGGCGTGGATCAACTCCGCGACGCACTGCGCTTCAGTGCTGTCGGGGGCGTTGAAAAAAGGATGGACGCTGACCCCCGCATTTTTCACCCCGGGCACATACGCGACTGACTCGACATAACCCACAGCACCCCGGGACGGATCCGGAATCTCGGGGAAGCACCCCCTGAATACGTCGTTGACCCAGGCCACGATCCGCGGATCCGACCTGAAATTAACGGTCAGTGTAAGCGGCGTCAGCCGGATATTACTCATACCCTGCTCGCTCACGCGCGTAAACAACGCCACTTCCGCCTCTCGAAAGCGATAAATGGACTGCATGGGATCGCCGACCAGAAACAAGGTCCGTCCATCGCCATCGGTCCAGCCGGCAGTCAGGTTTTTGATCAGTTCGTACTGACTGAAGGATGTGTCCTGGAACTCATCTACGAGCAAATGTGAGATCCGGTAGTCCAGCCGCAACGCCAGATCACTGGGCGCGTCGAGGGCGTGCAGAGCCTGATTGGCCCGCAGGTTGATTTCGGAGAAGTCGACCTGCCCCTTGTCACCGAACAGGAGCCCAAGCTGCGCGGCAGCCAGCGGCAGTAATGTCGTCAACGCGGAAATAACCCGCCACTGGCGATGGTCAAAACCGACCTCCGGAATCCGTCCGGCGCGCTCCAGAGCAACACGCATCTGCTCGTTCCCGGCCAGCCCTTCCAGCAGGGCGTGCATGGTTTTTTTCATATCGGCAGCAGCCTTCGGCCTGGGTGGAAAACCCTGCTTGATATTCACCACCTTGCGCCAGTTACCGTCTTGCGTGAGCAGAAGCGCACTCAAGCCGCGCCACCTGGGCAAGTCGTCGATCGATTCCCCGGCAAAGGACGAAACATTCCGCCATTCGACAATCGGGCTATACGCTGCGGATGCGGGCAGGTTCTGCGCAGCATATACAATACAATCCGTAACCTGCTGCTTGACATGCTGGGGCACCGCGCGCGATATCATAAGCAGTTCGTGTCGGATCTGGCGGGACCAGGCGGACTCCAGTACCGCACGCATCTGTTGCTCACTAATGCCCTCCTGCCTCCCCAGGTGGCGCAACCATTGATCCCGGTAGCTCAGCATATCGCTCAGCAATTCGACGGCGCGAGGGACCTGGTTGTCCAGGTGGCCCAGCAGAATGGCCACAGCGTCGCCCCATTCGCTGTTGGGCGAGGTGATATGCTGCAGCGTAGCCCGGGCGGCTGCGCGGTAGAGCGCCCTGGCGTCCTCCACCACCTGCGGCGCGGCGCCGAACCCGGACACCCAGGGCATCTGCCGGGTCAATGCCGCACACAGCGCGTCAATGGTCTGGATGCGCAGACGCGAGGGGTGACGGTCGAGTTGCCAGTTGAACCTGATGTTGTTCACCCAGGCTTTATTGGCAATATCCCAGAGCTCCCGCTCATAGTGATCCCCGGGTTCCGGCCCCTGAGCATCCGCCAGGGCCTGCATCACCCGCTGACGCATCTCCGCCGCAGCCTTGATTGTAAAGGTGATAGCGATGATCTCCTCGGGGGCCTCGACTATGGCCAACAGCGACAGGAACCTGCGGATGAGGAGTTCCGTCTTACCCGAACCGGCGGGGGCCTGGACGATGAATGAGCCGTCCACACGCAGCGCCTGCTCCCTGGTTGCAGAATCAGCCGGCCTGGTCACAGCAAGCCCGCAACAACTTTGCACAAAAAAGTGGGATCACACCGAAATCCGATCCGTTACCCGGCAAAATGGTTTGACATCGCAATGCCTGCATACCTTATCGTCCCTGGGGTCAACCAGCGCGTAACCTGCTTTGTATTGCTCCGCCAGATGGGTCAGCACACGCCGCCATTGTGCCTTCATGGCCGGCCAGTCCTGTTCGATGCCGATACCCGCCGCAAAGGCGACATCACCGGCCAGTCCCTTGAAAGCGCAACGCCCGGTGCGCAGATGGGCGTATGCCAATGCACCCACCTCGCCATCGATGCCCAATAGATACAAAGGCATTTGGGGTTCAGCGGGGCGCTCACCCATCCAGTCACCGACGCTGGCGCTGCTGCCGGTCTTGTAGTCGATGATTGCGTATTTGCCGTCTTCCAGCTCATCGAAACGATCGATACGCAGCGACAAGTCCAACCCCGCGAATCTGGCATTGATCTTGTGCTCAACCAGAGTAACAACGAACGGCCCTCTTTCCCTCTCCACCAACAACCACTGCGTCAACAGGCCAGGCAACCGTGCCCGTTCCATTTTCAGTATGCTCTGTCTGAAGCGGGAGTTGTCGCGGCGGCCGAGACGGGCAACGGCCGCGTCGATGCTCCGTTCCACGACCCTTTGCACGTCATTGTCGGACAACGCCGCCAGGCCGGTGCTGGACTTCAGCTCCTGCCAAAGGCGGGCGAGACAGTCGTGAACCAGTTGTCCACGTTCAATGGCGTCCAGTCCCGCCCCCACCTCCGGCATGCCCTCGGCACCCAGACGATGGCGGGCGAAAGCACGGAACGGGCAAGCCGCCTGGTCCTTGAACATGGACGCACCGCCGCGGATCGCGCTGTTTTGCAGTGCCGGGCCCCGGTCATCGGTGAATGACTCCGGCGGCGGCGCACCGCGCCCGGTGAGGCTGGCCAGGCCGGCCCGATCCCGCTCCCAGGCCGACTCACCGGTCCCGCGATACAAGGCGCTCAGGCGCAGAGCCTGGTCGCCGTTCAGTCGCGGGTAACTCACCACCACATGTTCCGCCGAATCAAGCAAACGGGAGGTTATGTGTTCGCAGCGTACGAGATCCCTTTCAGGGCTTGCTCCCGGCACTCCGAGTCGGCGCTGCACATGGCAGGGGATGAAAGGGTCCGGGTGGGCTGGTGAGGGCCACGCATCATCACTCATACCCGAAATCCACAGATGGCTGAATTGCATACCGGCGGCTTCCTGCACCCCCATAACCTGCACGGGCGCAGGCTCACCTCGCCCCTGAAAGACACGTTGCTGTGCCATCTGCCTGACACGGTCCATGGCGCTGACAACACCCATCTCGCCGCACACAACATTTAGCCGGGCAAACCGGCTGATGAGTTCACGCCAGGCTTGGACAGCCTGGAATTCGATACTGTTCAGACTGCGTTCGCCGGGCCAGCCAAAGATTGACAACCAATCGACCAGCAAAGCAACCCAGTCTGAAGGCGCCTGGCTCCGTGCCACGACGCAGTTCAGGGCTTTATCCAGGCTCTCGATAAGGACGCCGGGAGGCGAACAATGGTTTTCAGCACGTTGTTTCATGCCTTTCAGAGATACCTCCTCCCAGCCCTGCTGGCGCAGATCGAGATCGATAAGAGCACGGCTACTGGATTCGGATTGTGCCCCGGAAAGGTAAGGGCTGTGCAGGATGTGGGAGGCATCTTGCCAGGGGCGGGACCCGGCGAGGAATCCCAGCAACACCAGGGCGGTTGAGATCATTGGATATTCGGCCAGCGGTTTTCCCAGCGAAATATGAAAAGCTTTCCTGCGGTCGTCAGTTTGACCCAGTGATTCGCGTTGATGAAGTACCTGATCAAAAATTATTTCAACCTGCTCCCGTTGTTGTCTCAGATCGTCGACGACGACGCCGATGGTCCCGCTGACGCCGTCATTCAACAGGCTCCTGGACCAGAGCGCCGCCGCCTCGAACTCTTCACGCCGATCGTCACAGGAGATCACGCTCTTGTGCGCGTTGACTCCCGGGGCTTGTATCCGCTCAAAGCATACGCCCGCCGCCTGCAGTGCGTGCAACAGATCTTGCTGGGCGGGCAACAATTCATCAAAACCCACCAACATCAAATTGCCCAGGGGGCGCCACGATCCCTTGTCGAGCTCATTTTTCAGGAGGGCCGGGAGTTCGCAACTGCACATCCAGCCGTGTCGATCCACAAGTTCCCTGAATTCCATCATCCAGCCATAAAATTCTTGCGTATCCTCGATCATGGAATCCCAGAGCAGACGCGCCGGTATGCGCCAGTCATGGAGCAGGTGCCACGCACCCCGTGCCACACGGGCAGTGGCCGGGACCTGCAGCAACGCGTAATCTCTACCTCCCCGCTGCCTGGCCCGGTTGATGACTTGTTCCCAGACCTGCGCTTCCTGCTGGTCGTCCAGCAACATCCGTGTTCCCGCATCAGGGTCGAACCCGGCCAACCGGCGCCACTCCGCGTCCAGCCATTGTCCCCAGGTCATCGCCATCGGTGTTGGCCACGCTTCCGCACCCTGGTTGAACCGCCCCTGGGCATACTGCTCCAGAATATAGTGTGACAGACGGCGGGTAGCGGTGATGGCGACGGCGCCCCCGGCCAGCCTGGTCACAACATCATGCATTAGGAGCCTGTCCGAGAATAGGAGCCGTAGCGAGGGGAAGCCATTTTGAGTCCATTTTATCGATCATTCGAGGAGAATAGTTATTCATATCCTTGTTCATATTTTGGGATAATGAGCGGGAAAAGGGGCCAAAAGGGCTTTTCCGCAGTAGGCTCTCTATTCTCGGACAGGCTCCTATGGAAACGTCCGCTTTGGAATTTGCAAGGAGCGTTCACCACGACTTTGATAAACTTAATTTCTTCTCCCGCATACCACAAGGGCAGTCGGGGGCTGGCAGGAAATCCATGTGGTATTTGCGCATTCCGTAATTATCACACGGATAGAGTGCTAACAATCAGGTTCTCAATAACCTCCTGCGAGACATGAGAGACAGTGGTGTGCTCAATATTTTTGTAGAAGTTACACTAACAAACACAAATGATTAATGAGCGAAGTTTCAGTCCTGGTCAACGCTGGACCAGCGACACCGAAAGCGATCTGGGCCTGGGGCTGGTATCGTCTTTGGGCGGGCGTATGGTAACCGTGGTCTTTCCGGCCAGCGGAGAGCAGCGCACCTACGCCGCGAGCAACGCGCCATTATCCCGATTGAGCCTGAATGTCGGTGAAACGGCGCAATCCCACGAGGGCTGGGAGATCAAAATCGCCAGGGTGCTGGAGGAAGAGCGATTGCTGATTTACGATGGCGTGCGCAGCGACACCGGCGAGCGGGTACGACTGCCTGAAACCCAGCTCAACAATTTCACACAGATCGCCGACGCCAAAAGCCGCCTCCTCAGCGGCCAGATCGACAGCAACAAGTGGTTCAATATCAGGGCCAATACGCACCACCGGATCGGTCAGGTACAGAGCCGGGAAACCTACGGTTTGTGCGGCGCCCGTATAAGTCTGATCCCGCATCAGTTGTTCATCGCCCAGACCATTGGTGAACGCTTCGCACCGCGGGCGCTGCTGGCCGATGAAGTGGGGTTGGGAAAAACCATCGAAGCCTGCCTCGTGCTGCATAAGCAGCTGCTCAGTGGACGGGCACAACGCGCGCTGATCATAGTTCCGGAACCTCTTCTACACCAGTGGCTGGTGGAACTGCTGCGCAGGTTCAATCTGCGCTTCAAACTTTTTGACGAAGCACGCTGTAGCTCCACGCAGGAATCAGATGCCGGCATCAATCCTTTTGATACGGAACAGTTGGTACTGTCTCCCCTGTCCTTGTTCGCATCGCCCCAAAGGCAGCGCCAGGCGCAGCGCGGCAACTGGGACCTGGTCATCATCGATGAAGCCCACCACATCCGGTGGAGCGAGGACTCACCAAGCTCCGAGTACGAATTTGTAGCCGGGTTGGCGCAATCGACCCCCGGTCTGCTGTTGTTGACGGCGACCCCTGAACAATTGGGAGAAGACAGCCATTTCGCCCGGCTGCGTTTGTTGGATCCCGACCGATTTACGGATTTCCAGTCATTCATTCAGGAGCAACGGGACTATCGGAACATCTCGGAGATTGTCGATAACCTGAGCTCACCGGGGCAAGACCCGTCGGCACATACCCTGGAACTGATCGGCAAGCTGATCACCGAGGCCGTTTCCGTCGACACCCCTGTCGATCGCACTAACATTGTCAAAAAGCTGATCGATCGTCACGGCCCCAGCCGGGTTCTGTTCAGAAATACCCGTGCCAACATCAAGGGGTTCCCCAAGCGCCGTGTGCACCAGCACCCCCAGGCAAAACCGGGCGAGTACGATGTCGAGCCGGAGCAGGCGACTGTAGCGGGATTGTTATATCCTGAAACAACGAAACCCAAAGTGTGGGTCGGGTTTGATCCCCGGGTGGGTTATCTGGTCGCGGAATACGGAAGACTGAAAGGTGAGAAAATTCTGGTTATCTGCGCATCAGCGAACACCGTTATCGACCTGGAGCGGGATCTCAGAACGAGACATGGTATCCACGCAGCGGTTTTCCATGAACAAATGAGCGTGATCGCGCGTGATCGCGCGGCACATTTTTTTGCGGACGAGAACGGCGCCCGACTGTTGTTGTGCTCGGAGATCGGAAGCGAGGGCAGGAACTTTCAGTTTGCGCATCACCTGGTCCTGTTCGACCTGCCGCTATACCCGGATCTGCTGGAGCAGCGAATCGGGCGACTGGACAGGATCGGACAAGACGAGGACGTACAGATCCACGTCCCCTACATCGAAGACAGTGCACAGGCAATTCTTTTTCGGTGGTACCACCAGGGCCTGAACGCCTTGCAGAAAACCTGCCCGGTGGGGCAGAGCGTCTTCGATGAGACCGAGACCGGTTTGATGGATGCGCTGTGCGGCGCCGCGGAACCGGGTGAGTTGATTCGCAAAACACGGTCGATTTATGAAGCCAGGATGCGAGCTCTTGAACAAGGTCGCGACCGACTGCTGGAAATCAGTTCGTTCGACAGGGAACTTGCCGGGGACATCGTTGCATCCATAACAGCAGCGGAAGCAGAACCGGATGTTGCCGAATACCTGGCTCAGGTATTCGATGCATACGGAGTGGAATTCGAAGACAAGCATCAGAACACGTACATAGTCCGACCCGGCGAACACATGCATACGGCACATTTTCCGTACCTGAAGGAAGACGGTATGACCGTCACATTCGACCGCGCCACCGCGCTGGCCCATGAAGATGTCGAGTACTTGTCCTGGGAACATCCGATGACCCAGGGTGCGATGGAACTCATCGCCAGTGGTGATCACGGCAAGGCCGTGGTGGTCGGCGCTGACTTCGATCTGCTGCCCCGTGGCAGCTTGCTGATTGAGACCATCCACGTATTGGAGATCGTCGCGCCCAACGCTGCCGAGTTAAGACGATTTGTGGGTACAACAATGCGTCAGTTTATCAGGGACGAAAATGGTCGCAACTTCAGCAAACTGATCAATAGCAGGAAACTGTTCAGGAATGTGCGGAACATGGAAAATGCTATTGTGAGAAAACTGGTAAAGTTGCGGCGCCCGAAGATCCTGTCAATCGTAGAGCAGAACGAAACGGACGCGAAAAATACTTTCGCCAGGGTCATTGCAACTGCGCGGTCAAATCTGATTGGCAATACCGAGCGGGAACTGGAACGTCTGACCTATTTGCAGTCGGTAAACGCCAGCGTCAGGTCCGAGGAGATCGATCTGATTGGCAAGCAACTCAAAGCGTCCCTGCAAAGCTTTGACAAGGTACAGACGCGACTGGACGCCGTGCGACTCATCGTGACCTTGTAGAGCACCAACGCGATCGATCGGCCCGAACGCAGGCCCCCGATAAATCAGCCGGTGCTTCGGATTAGTGCACCACCAGCGACCAGGCAGGGCTGTTACTCAGTAAAAAAATGGTGAGCACCAGCGCAGACCGGTTAATCCAGTTTTTGATAGTCATTGTGATAGTCGTCGTGAGTCCCGTGAACGAACCCTGGTTCTCTAATCGACCAGTGGTTCTCTGTTAGCGCGCGGAATCTATCATTATATTCTTATATAAACAACCCCTAAAGTACCTTTGGGATACGGGCTCAGATGGTAAGTTCCCAAAAACCCATTGCACAACACCACTGTACCGGCGTAGCACAGTCTTTTTGATAAGTTACCTCAAATGCGCTTATCTTGATGCCCCCATGGCTTTGGCCCGGGACAATCTCGCCTGCCGCTCCTCCTTTGCAACATCGTCGTCTCTGTTGTGCACCTGCTCCTGTATCAATCCGGCGAGAAACTCCAGGTGCTCTCGCCCGTCATTGAGGCACGGGATATAGTTGAACCGCTGTCCACCGGATTCGAGAAACAACCGGCGGTACTGCATGTTGATTTCCTCCAGGGTCTCCAGGCAGTCGGCGGAAAACCCCGGACAAATTATATCGATGTCCTTAATGTTCCTGGCGGGAAACTTTTTCAGTTCTTCATCGCAATAGGGCTGCAGCCATTCCTGCCTGCCCATTCTGGACTGAAACACCAGGGACCATTGTGCGTCAGACAGCTCCAGCCGCCGGGCCAGCAACCTCGCCGTTTTGTGGCATTGGCAGTAGTACGGGTCACCGTTGAGCAGGTACTGTTTAGGTACGCCGTGAAAAGACATCACCAGATGGTCTGCCCGCTTCTGTTCGCGCCAGAATCGAAACACACTGTTGGCCAAAACCTCGATATACCCGGGATGGTCATGGTAGGCATTGATAAAACGAATGCCGGGAACCCACCGCCAATGTTTGAGGCGGTCCGCCATTTCATCGAACACTGAACCGACGGTACTCCCCGAATATTGTGGATATAGTGGAAGAACGACAAGCTCTCGAAGGGCGGGTGTACTCAGCTTGTCCAGGGCGCTGGCAATTGACGGATTGCCGTAACGCATCCCCACTTCGACCTGGACACTGTCGCCGAACCTCCCTCTCAAAATTGAGCGAATGCCGCCCACCTGTTTCACGGAAATATCCATCAGGGGGGATCCGGATTCGGTCCAGACTTTTCGATAGGCGCCAGCGCTCCGTGACGGTCGTATATTCAGGATCACCCCATTCAGGATCAACCACCACAGAGGTCGGGGGAACTCCACCACCCGCGGATCAGACAGAAACTGTTTGAGGTAGCGACGAACGCTCTTGCGGTCCGGGGCATCCGGGGTACCGAGGTTGGCAACCAAAACACCGGTCACGCCCTCATTGTCATGTCGGAATTGCTGATGGCCGATATATCTGGTCATGTTTGAATGTAGTCAACGGCCATGAATGCAACACCTATATTCACGCGTTGCCGGTGACGTGCATACCAGGTTTGATATGCTCACGGGCGAAATCCACCATGCGTTTCAACGAGATTTCGGCCCGGCTGCGTACCGTCTCATCGATAAACACTTCGTTTTTCCCCGTTGCCAACACATGTTCCAGCCGGCGCAGGTCGTTCATTTTCATCCACGGGCAGTGAGCGCAGCTCTTGCAGGTCCCACCCGCGCCTGCGGTGGGCGCCGAAATAAAGGTTTTGTCGGGGGCTATCTCGTGCATCTTGTGAAATATCCCTTCCTCCGTGGCAACGATGAACACGTCGTTGTCCATTTCCTGGGCCGCCTGGATGATCTGGCTGGTGGAACCGACCCGGTCGGCGAGTTCTATCACACCGGCCGGCGATTCTGGATGCACCAGCACGGCGGCAGCCGGATTTTCCACCTTCATACGATACAGTTCTTCCGCCTTGAATTCCTCATGCACGATACAAGAACCCTGCCACATGATCATGTCGGCACCCGTCATCCGCTGCACGTAATCTCCCAGAAATCTGTCCGGCGCCCAAACTACCTTCTCCCCCTTGTCGCGCAGATGCGAGATGATCTTCAGCGCGATGGAGGAAGTAACTACCCAGTCGGCCCGGGCCTTTACCGCTGCGCTGGTATTGGCGTATACAACAACTGTGCGGTCGGCATGTTGATCGCAAAATTCGCTGAATTGTTCCGCCGGGCACCCCATATCCAGAGAGCATTCCGCAAGTCGCTCAACAGCCAGCACTCTCTTGTCGGGACTCAGAATTTTTGCTGTTTCCGCCATAAACCTGACACCGGCGACCACCACCGTAGATGCCGGATGTTCATAACCAAAACGCGCCATTTCCAGTGAGTCGGCGACCATACCGCCGGTCTCATCGGCAAGGTCCTGCAATTCATCATCAACGTAATAGTGCGCCACCAGCACCGCATCCTGCTGCACCAAATGATCCTTGATGCGACTAACCATCGCCTTCCGCTCAGGGCCGGTCAACAGCTCGTGTTTCATTCCTCTGGCTGCCAGTGCGGCCATATCGATGCGCTGTTGCAGTGCGTCAGGGATCGGTGTCGAGTTCATCATGCCCGCCCGGTATATCTATATAGCCGTGCCGGCCGGTGCGAACAGTTTTTGCGGTATTTTCCGGTTTCCTCGATATACTCCAGGGCTAGAATCCGTTTACGGAAATTACGTTTATCCAGGGTGTCGCCAGACACTGTTTCGTGGATGTGCTGCAGTTCACTCAAGGTAAACGATTCCGGCAGCAGCTGGAACGCAATGGTGGAATAATCGAGCTTTGACACCAGTCTGTGTCGAGCGAGCCTTATGATATCCACATAGTCCAGATACAGGTCAGGCAGTCCGGCCAGATCGTGCCATCTGATATTCGGGGAATCGATAATGTCCTTCGACCTGTGGGCCGGCATCAAGGCGAGGTAAGAGACCGTGACCACGCGTGATCTTGGATGGCGATCCGGGCGGCCGAACGTATAGAGCTGTTCAAGGTAAACTTCCCGGATACCTGTCTGCTGGATCAGTGTCCTCAGGGCGCATTGCTCCAGTGGTTCGGTGGGCCGGATATAGCCGCCAGGTAACGCCCAGTCATTCTTGTTCAATGTTTCTGAATATCGTTGCCGCAGCAGTACACACAGAGAATCATTCTGTATGGAGAAAATGACGATATCCGTGGAAACGTGCAGCAACCACGCGGTACTGGTTGGTAATTGAGTTAGTGTTTTCTTCACACTAACGATGATAGTGTCACCAATACACTATTTCAAGTCCTGCGATTGGACCATTTTACTATCCCTGACCTCGATGATCGCACTGTTATAATCGTCTTCGAACGATTCCTGCCATGATGCCACCACATCACCGGAACCCCGGGGCTTACCCCACTTGGTGCCTTTCACCGACCACACCACCGCTTGCTTCGCATTTCGCTTGAACCCGGTCCCGGTGGTGTACATCCAGCCCAATACCCGGTAGGCGGGTTTATAGTCCTGGTCAGCGGCGGATTTAATCCATTTTCCTGCGTCCCGGGGCGCCGGATCCGGCCCAAATAATAACCCTAATCCCAGGTTGTACCGGGCCGCAGCATGATCACTACGCGCCGCTTTTTCCAGCCACCTCAATGCTTCGTTGAAATCCCGATCTACCCCGTTGCCATTGGCGAGAGCGAGGGCGAGTTGGAACTGTACTTCGGTGTTCCCATTTTCCGCCGCTTTAATATAGGACTGAATCGAATCCGAATATTTTTCTTTCGAACGGTCACCGTCGTTGCGGGGCTGCTTATTGAGTTGACTGGCCCTGGCGGCCTGGCTATGAATTTCCTGGCGGACAATTTTAAGCCGGTCGTGTTCGGGCCACGCAGCCAACCCGCTACGAACCAGCGCATCCGCCCGTAGAAAGTTCTTGCCCTGCAATTGCTTCCTGGCCAGTTCCTCATACCTGTCCGCAACCCGCCGCAAGCCCCGCTCGGCGTCGGGATTTCCAGGGCGTATCTTCAAGATCGCGATGTAAGTGTCGACAGCATTGTTGTCCACCGGCGTGCTTAGTCGATCTCTACGAATCTGCCGGTCGGCCACCGCAAGCAACGCGTCGATATCGAACTGGGTTTTTTCCAGTTCATTCGCTTGTGCTTTCGAAACCTGCGGAGGGGCTTCACCCTGGGTAAGGTCGATCATTTTCGGTGTAACAATTACCGGCGCCTCACCTTCGGCCAACTCAAATTCGCTTACCTTGTCGCTGCCGGGCTGCCTCAGCCCCCAAATAACCGTGCTGATCACGATCACCGATATCAACGCGATACCACCCCACATAAAATTCGCTCCCAGGGCGCTCAAGCGTTTTTTAACCGAAATCGATGCCGCCGGGTGACCCGTCCTGCGACCGCGTTCCGTGCTTCCAGATCGAGAATCTTCCGCTGGCCCGATTAAATATTCCTCCAGTCGTTCCAGTAATGCCGCGCAGTCTGCGACCCTTTGCTGCGGATCCTTGGCCACCATATCCGCGAACAAAGGCTGCAATAAACGGTGCCTCCCGGGCAAATCCGGTATCGGGTCATTAATATGTGAGTACAGGACCGCCATACTTTCCCCGACACCATAAGGTGGCAAGCCGGTGAGCATTTCATACAATACGATGCCCAGCGCATAAATATCCGAACGCGCACTGGCCGCCCGTCCCTCCGCCTGCTCCGGGCTCATATATCTCGGTGTTCCCACCACCATGCCGGCGCTGGTGAATTCAGATTGCGGGCTCCCCGACTTGGCTATTCCAAAATCGGTCAATACCGCTTCTGTGCCCGCCTTATCCCTGAACATAATATTTTCCGGCTTTACATCGCGATGTACGATGCCCTTGTCGTGTGCGTATTCAAGGGCTGAAGCTATCTGGTAGAGAATATCCAGCGCTTCTTCCACAGCAATACGATCCTTGAATCGCTGTTTCAGGCTGCCGCCTTTTAAATATTCCATCGCGATGTAGGGCTGGTGGTTATCTACCGATATATCGTGGATAGTGACGATGCCCGGATGGTTCAGTTGGGCAATAGTTCGGCCCTCGTGTAGAAATCTGTCGGTAAAATTCGGGTCGGTGGTCAATGCAGGCGCCATGACTTTCAGCGCCACCTCGCGCCGCAGAGACTCCTGGACGGCCAGATAAACGGTGGCGATACCCCCACGCCCCAGTTCGCGGTCTATAACATATCCCGATAGGCTAAAATGATTGACGGCTGCTTCGCTGTTCATCTTGTACTGTCAACGAACCTGAAAGATACGAATAGATACATGGTTTAAAGTTATTCTAAAATAACAGGAACTCAAGGCTATAACGAAACGTTTCCGATCAATTCGTATATTTTCCGGAAATTCCGCACTTTCCGGCAAAAATCACCGGCTTGCGGGGTTTTGTAATTGCCGGTTCAGCGAGGCGACGGACAAGCTACAGGTAAACTCAGATTAATTACGGCAAGGGCGCGTAAGAGTCGGGCATGAAAGAAACCACCAAACAATCTGCACCAGCGGGGTGGCAGTTCTGGATCGATCGCGGCGGCACCTTTACCGATATCGTGGCGATCGATCCGGACGGACGGGTAGTGACCCGCAAATTGTTGTCAGAAAACCCGGGACGATACACTGATGCACCCCTGCAGGGCATCAGGGATATTCTTGGCATCCAGGCGGATGAACCCATTCCTGCCGAGTCCATTGACGCGGTGAAGATGGGCACCACGGTGGGGACGAATGCACTGCTTGAGCACAAGGGCGAACCCACGGCATTGGTGATTACCAGCGGGTTCAGGGATGCGCTTCGAATTGCGTATCAGCACCGTCCCGATATCTTCGCCATGCATATAGAACTGCCGGACCCATTGTACAGCCACGTCGTCGAGGTCGAGGAGCGCATCGATGCGCACGGCAGCATCGTCACACCGCTCGATGTTTGCGGGTCCCGTCAGGCCCTTGCCGGGTTGCGCAACCTCGGCTTGACTTCCGTGGCCATAGTATTGATGCATGCCTATCGATACGCCGAGCACGAACAGGTGCTTGCAGCCATGGCAAAGGAACTCGGGTTTACACAGATCTCAACGTCACACGAGGTCAGCGCTCTGATGAAGCTGGTGGGCAGGGGCGATACGACGGTTGTAGACGCCTACCTGTCCCCTATCCTGAGAGGGTACGTCGATCGTATCGCCAGTGAACTGGGTGGAACCAGATTGTATTTCATGCAGTCGAATGGCGGATTGGTCGACGCAACCATATTCCGGGGCAAGGACTGTATCCTGTCAGGACCCGCCGGAGGTGTGGTGGGCGCGGTTGCAACCACCACCGCCGACGGCGACCAGCGCATCATCGGCTTTGACATGGGCGGAACGTCTACCGACGTTTGCCACTATTGCGGTGAACTCGAGCGAACGC
>CAXMTM010000211.1:0-8914 GCA_964196385.1 Arenicellales bacterium | reverse complement strand
CCTTCTTTGGCGCCAAACGAGCCTTTTCCAAGAAGTATGGTTTTGCCTTCCATCCCGGCAAAGTCACCGGCACCACTTTTCTCTGACATCACGAAGTGCATGGTCAGGGAAGGGATCGGGAAAAGCGCTCGTATGTCGCCGAACTTTGGATCGCCCTTGCCCTTGAACATGGCCCTGCCGCCTTGCGCCAGCCTCACCAGTACAGGCGGTGTCGTAAATACATAATCACCGCCCCTGGCCTTGACTTCCATCACGTTCTGAACGGAGCCCTGGCTTTCCTCGACGGTGACAATAATATCCCCGTTGGAACCGGCTTTCATTGCCTCGGCAATCTGCACCGCCATCTGGTAGTAGGATGAGGTCGACTTCGCCGATTTGTAGGTAACGCGTGTTTCCGCCTGAACTGTGGGTACGATCAGTGATGCAGCGACTACGGCAGCACTGCAAAAAGTGCCAAATCTGAGTTTCATGAGTTTCTCCAATAGGTTGTTGAATACAGAGTCTGGTTGGGATGATCTTTGACCATCCTCTACTGTTTGGGTGTTTTTTCAAGCCATGCCGAATAGAGTTCGTAGCCGAGTGACAAAACTGCAGCCATGACTCAACCCCTGACTAATTGAAACTGCGTTTCTGAACAGGCCGTAGTTCGCATGTACCCCGACCATTGGGCATCAGGGCATGGATTAGAAAATTTGGCCACTACCGGGACCCCGAAGTCCCGGCCCGCACCTTGACGAAGACTATATGTTATCAGGGGGCCAATTTCTTGATACCCTCCAATGCATCCACGCCCTCTGGCAGTTCAACCCCAAAATTCTTTGCGATGTCCGACCAGTCCTTACCGCCTTGTTTCAGGCTCAAGACCTGTTCTACGGCATCATCGATCTTAAGGTCTTTTACATTGGCTACTTCTTTGGCGATCTTCAAGCCGTTGCCTAAATCAACGCCACTCAGCCCGGCCTTGCTGAACTTGGTCAGAAGTTTTGGAGAAACGCTGAACTCTTTAGCCAGCTTTGCAACGCCGGCGGCCTGCGCATTCGCATCTGTAATCATCAGGCTGGAAACAGCGAACAGCAGAGCCAAAAACGTGTATTTTACTCGAAACATAAAAATTACCTTTAAGTGCTGAATCGGTCGATGTGGTAGTTGACGGTACATCATATCACCATTTGTATTCCATGGTTTCCGGTTGCCCTGGATCACAGCTTTGATCGGTATAGGGATCAGGGTGAATAGAAAATATTCACTTCGACCTCATTACCCTCTGGTCAAAAAGTATACTGTCCCCGATTATCAGACACCGGCAGTAAAGAGCTTCAAGAGTGCGGCCCCTGAATTACAAAAGTTTTATTGGTTTTTTCTTCGTGCAGACATTGAGCCGTGGCATTCTCCTGTCCGTCATACCATTACAGGCGTTGAACCTGATGAGCAACGCCCAGCGTGTCAGCGTTCTTTTCTTTGTGGTGAGTCTGGGTGGGATCGTGGCGGCGCTCGCGATGCCAACTGTGATCCGTCAGGTCGGAGTCTACCGGACCTTTCTGATCGCCACCGGCGCCATGGTGCTGTCACTCATTGCGCTGGCTTCTTTCGATGCCTGGCTGTTTACTTCAGGGTTGTTTCTGCACGTTATCGCCATCGCCGCTGCCGAAGTGGCATTGAGCCTGTATGTTCTTGACCGGGTTCCACGCCGCGACCTGCTGCGCTTCGAACCGTGGCGGATGCTGTTCACCGTTCTGGCATTGACCATCGGACCGTTTCTGGGCGTCTTTTTGCAGAACCGTGTCGGTCACTCCGTTCCCTTTATTATCGGCGGCCTGGCGGTGGTCGGTATGCTGGTCCATTTTCACGTACTTGGACTGCAGCACACGATTCTCAAGTGGACCGCTACGGGGAGCAACAATCCGCTGCACCATATCAGGCGATTTTTCCGGCAGCCCAGATTACGGCTGGCCTACGGGCTTACCCTCGCGCGGTCCTGTTGGTGGGCCATGTTCGTAATATACGTGCCGATCTACGCTAAACAAACAGGTCTTGGCGAACTGACGGGCGCCGGCATTGTATCTATTGGCACTGCGTGGACGCTGACAGTCCCGTTCTGGGGTTGGGTAGGACGGCGCTTCGGGCTGCGCTACCTGGTCAGCATCGGCTTTGTGGTCACCAGCGCACTGAGCATGTTGGCATTCGCATTAGCGGGCACACCTGTGCTGGCATCCGGTTTGCTCATTTTTGGCGCCCTCGGCGCCTCCATGCTCGACGGTGCGGGCAATGTCCTGTTTCTGCGTGCCGTGCGCACCTTTGAGCGCTCCGAGATGGCGGCCGTCTTCGCCACCTACCGGGACAGTGGTCAGTTGGCGACGCCCGGCCTGTTCGCCATCCTGCTCAAATTCTTTGCACTCCCCGTTGTATTCGCCAGCGCCAGTGTCTGGATGCTGGCAGCGGCATGGTTTTCTCGTTACATCCCTAAAGGCATGCGCTAAAAACGGGCACCGTGGAACAAAATGGGGCAAATCTGACTTGTATCAACGACGCGCAGGTCCGAAAAAGGATCTAATCACTTCGTCATGATTGTGAACGATAAGACCGCTGCATTGCTACGGCAAATAGCCGATTTGCTCGAAAACCAGAAGGCGAATCCGTTTCGCGTCAACGCCTACAGGCGCGCCGCCAACACGGTGGAATCGTTGGGCGTTTCGCTCCGGGATATCGTTGCAAGGCAGGGCATCGGCGGGCTGACGGAACTGCCCGGTATTGGGGAAGGCATCGCCCGGTCCATTTACGAGTATGTCGCAACCGGCGAGATGAGCCGGCTGGACACGCTGCGGGGCGGGCACGAGCCGGTGGACCTGTTTCAAAGGATACCTGGTGTCGGCCCGGTGCTGGCCAAAGAAATTTACGATAGCCTGCACATATCGACGCTGGAAGCTCTGGAACTGGCCGCGCACGACGGTCGCGTCGGAAAACTGCACGGCATGGGCAAGGGCCGTGTCGAAATGATCGAGGCCTGGCTGGCCAGTGTTCTGGGCAAACGCACGCCTTCTCCCAGGGCGTCGGCACACAGCCTGGAACCACCGGTTTCGATGCTGCTGGGCATCGATCGACGTTACCGCAAACAGGCGATAGCAGGCCAACTTCCGCGCATCGCACCGAAGCGGTTCAACCCCAAAAACGAGGCCTGGCTGCCGATCCTGCACGCCACCCGCGGTGAATGGCATTTCACCGCGCTTTTTTCAAACACCCAAACCGCTCACAAATTGCACCGCACGCAGGATTGGGTGGTGATCTATTTTTACGACCGGCACCACCACGAGGGCCAGTGCACGGTGGTTACCGAAACCGGGGGCGGGTTGGTTGGAAAACGGGTCGTCCGCGGCAGAGAAATCGAATGCCGGGCCTGTTATGCAAAAACAGGAGACACCATTTAAGCGCGTCGACAATTGGTCAATCGGTGCCCGGGGATAGCTTTGCCGTCTGACAGGACGAGGGCCTTGACGCGGTGAATGGCACATCGTGGACTAGCGATCAACGCAAAATTGACTGAGATCAACGGGCTATGGGACAGCCGGAGCAATGATGCACACAAGTTCAATCCGTACGGTATGGAGGTCCATCATGATCGACACAAAGCAAGTAGAAGTGCAGCACGAGAAGGAAACCTTCCGCGATAAGATTTCCGATATTTTCGAGGAAATGTGGGAAAAAATAGGCCAGCGCCATTACGGCATAGCCGGCCGGGCGGCAAAGGGTGTCGCAGCGGAAACGGACCTATCCGAGGCTGAAAATGTCCTCAACTACAGCCTTGAGCTTCCCGGCATGGACGAGAACGATGTCGAGGTGGCAATCGAGGCGGGCCGGCTCGCCATTCGTGGAGAGAAACGGGACGAGCGGGAGGAGACGGGCGCGAATTATGTGTTCAAGGAACGTAGTTTCGGCAGTTTCGAACGAATTTTTACGCTGCCCGCCAATGCCGAGGAAGAAGGCGTGGAAGCCAGCTTCAACAAGGGTGTGTTGACCGTGACCATACCGTGCAAAGCCGGCGGCGAGGGAGGGACCAGGAAGATCGAAGTTACCGCCGGCTGATTATCAGCCGGTCCAAGGCCGGACCCGGGGTACAGAGGGTATAATGTAAAACCCATGCCCCTGATACGCTTCAAGGCGGTGTCGCTCGATTTTGGTGAACAGAAAATTCTCACCAGGGCCGACTTCGCGATCGAACCTGGCGAACGTGTGTGCCTGATTGGCCGAAACGGTGCGGGCAAATCAACCACATTGAAGGTTATCACCGGTGAGTTCGAAGCGGACCAGGGTGAAGTCGTACGCAGAGAAGGTCTCGTAGTCAGCCAGCTCGAGCAATCGCTGCCCAACCTCCCGGATATGCTTGTTCGCGAAGTCCTGAGGTCAGGCCTGACCGGGATTCAGGGGCTGCTTGACGAATACTACAGGCGTTCGCAACAAAGCGTTGACTCCACGGCGCTTCGTGAACTCGATGTACTGCACGCGCAGATCGACACTCACGGCGGCTGGCACCTCGACCAGCGTGTAGAGTCGACAATCTCCGAACTTGGCCTGCCGGCTGACAAGAAAATGAATGAGTTGTCGGGCGGATGGCGACGGCGCGTAGCATTGGCCAAAGCGCTGGTGCAGAAGCCCGACCTCCTGTTACTGGACGAGCCTACCAATCACCTCGACATCGCAACCATCAAATGGCTGGAAAGTATCGTCCAATCCTATGACGGGGCGGTTCTGTTCATTACCCACGATCGTACTTTCCTGCAGCGCCTGGCGACGCGCATCGTCGAAATTGATCGCAGCAAACTGACCAGCTGGCCCGGGGATTATCGGAACTACTTGCGCAGGAAGGAGGCGGCACTGGAAGCGGAAGCCCGCAAGAACGCGCGTTTCGACAAAAATCTCGAGCAGGAAGAAATGTGGATTCGACAGGGAATCAAAGCGCGCCGGACCCGCAACGAAGGCCGCGCAAGAGCACTAATTAAAATGCGTGAAGAACGGGCCAGGCGACTCGACCGCGAAGGCAGTGCTCGCATTTATATCGAAAAGGCAGATCGGTCCGGCCGGATTGTTATTGGCGCTAAAAATATCAGTTACCGGTATGGCGACAAGCCGCTGATCGAGAATTTCTCCATCAAGATCATACGCGGTGACCGCATCGGCATCCTCGGTAACAATGGCGTTGGCAAAACTACCCTGATACGTCTGCTGCTCGGTGATATCGAACCCTATTCAGGCACCGTAAAGCACGGCACCAATCTTGAAGTCGGTTATTTCGATCAGTTGAGGCAATCCCTGGACCCCGAGAAAACCGTTGCGGAAAACGTCGGTGATGGTCGTACTCATATCAAACTGAACGGTAAGGATCGTCATATCATTGGCTACCTCAAAGGATTTCTGTTCAGCCCAAAACGATCGCTGACGCCGGTCAAATCCTTATCCGGCGGTGAACGAAACCGCATCATCCTCGCCAAACTGTTCACCCGGGCTGCGAACCTGCTGGTTCTTGACGAGCCGACCAATGATCTGGATTTGGAAACACTCGAGGTTCTGGAACAGCGGCTCTCTGAATATGGCGGAACACTGATAGTCGTCAGTCACGACCGACAGTTTCTTGACAACGTCATCACCAGCACCATCGTGTTCGAAAAAGAAGGCAAATTACAGGAATATGTGGGTGGTTATTCCGACTGGCTGCGCCAGGGCAAAGAACTCGCCGAAGTGAATAATCAGCGCACCGGAGAAGAACCCCCGGGCCATCGAAAACAAACCGTTAAGGTACAGAAACCAAAAAAACTGAGTTACATCGAGCAGCGGGAACTCGATCAACTGCCCGAAAAAATTGAACAACTGGAAATTTATCTGGCCTCGCTGCAGGGCCAGATTTCCACCGGGGATTTCTATACGCAGAACCAAGATGTAACCCGGCCCATTCTGCGAGATCTTTCCAGGACCCAGGAATTAATAGACCAGGCCCTCGAACGCTGGACCAATCTCGAAGACCGGCAACGACAACACATACGGGGCCGGACCTGACAACGGGCAGGGATACCGCGAAAAAAATGGGGACAGATCATATAAATTTGTGATGAAATCATCGAACCAGAACGAACAGGAGTACCGACCCATGCCCATAAAAATATTCAGTCAGCTGGCGACCTCCTTTCTTGCCATGGTATTCATCTGCGCTCCCGTTTCCGCTGAAGAGGCGAATCGGAGTATTACCCGGATCAAAGGAGATCTTTACCGGTTCCAGAACAATTTTCACTACTCAGTGTTTCTGGTGACCCCGGACGGTATCATCGCCACCGATCCGATTAACGCAGATGCTGCGACGTGGCTGAAAGCGGAGCTGACAAAACGCTTCGATAAACCTGTCAAATACCTGATCTACAGCCACGACCACGTCGATCACATTGCCGGAGGCGAAGTGTTTGCGGATTCCGCGGTAGTGGTCGCCCACGACACCGCCAGGGCCGACATCATTGACGAGCATCGTCCGACCGCAGTGCCTGACATCACATTCTCCGACCGGCTTACCATCGAACTGGGCGGCAAAAAGGTGGAACTCACTTACGTCGGCAAAAGCCATTCGGACAATATGATTGTGATGTACTTTCCTGATGCCGGCACACTGTACGCGGTTGATTTCATTCCAGTCAAATCCGTCGCCTGGAAAACCCTGACCGACGCGTTTATTCCGGAATGGATCGATGCCGTTAAAAAAGTGGAGACCATGGACTTCGAAATACTGGCGCCGGGACATGGTGCGCTGGGCACCAGTGCGGATGCGACCGCCTTCCGCGAATACATGGAGCAACTATATGAAGCGGTTCTACAGGCAGCGCGCGACGGAAAATCCTTGGAGGAAATGCAACAAAATATTCGGCTCGACCAGTACGCGGACTGGAACGGGTACGGCGACCAACTTCCGCTCAATATTGAAGGGATGTACAACCAGGTCCGCCTGCACCGCAGAGGCAACTAGGAGCCGGGGAGACGAGAAAACCGCCGGCCGGAAACACGGCCACAGCGGCTGCGAGCGGCGTCAGGGTCGGGATGATTTGTTCCCCAGGGACCGGGTACGGACCACCAGACCGGCGACGAGCAGAGCATAGACTACCGCCATCAGCAACGGCAGGCCGTGAGGGCCTAAGCCCGCCATCGCCCAACCACCCGAGACCGAACCGATCAAGGCACCGACGCCCCACATGGCGGCAAACGCGGCCGCGCCGTTTACCAGTTCGATGCCTTCGAATCGGTCGCCCAGTGAGGTCAGTGAAACAGTGTACACCCCGTAACCCGCCGTGCCGGCAATCACCAGCACGGGCCACATCCATATCGTGGCCATGACCCACGGCAGCAGCAGCGAAGCGATAGACGTGGTCAGTGCACAGCCGGCCAGTACCAGGCGGTGGGGGAACTTGTCGGCGAGCCAGCCGATGGGAAACTGAAGCACCATGTTGCCGGCAATGAGCGCGGTCAGTGCCATCGCGGCGACGGACAGATCCAGGCCGGTACGAATGCCATAAACCGGCAGCAGCGACAGGGTAGCGGCATCGAATATGGCGAATGCCCCCACCGCGGCAAGCAGCATTGGTGCCTTGGGCGCAAATTCGAAGAGCCCCGATGTCTTCGTCTCCTCGGGCTGTTCTTTGTGCTCTTCTGTCACCAGTGTCAGCGGAATTACCCCGAGCAGGATGACGACAGAACCCAGCACGAAAGGCATCCATCCCTCGATACCGATCCAGCCGACCAGCGCCGGGCCGGCGCCGAAGCTGGCGGACAGAATGCTGCCGTAGAGGGCGACGATCTTCCCACGGTGTGCACTGCCTGCGAAACCGACGATCCAGGCCTCACTCAAAACGAACAGGGTCGATATCGACATGCCCTGTAAGAGACGCAGGATAAACCAGGCTTCGAGAGTGTCAAACGCCTTGTAGGCAAGAATTAGCACGGACGTCGCCAGTGCCGCCGCGATAGCGACATTGCGCGCACCGAAGCGGCGCGTCGCTATCGGGATCACGGATGAAAACAACAGGATGCCTATAGGCATCATCGCCGAGTTGATCCCGATCATGTCTGCAGATACGCCGCGCGACTCGAGAATGAGCGACAGCAACGGATAGCTCATCCCGAAGGCCAGGCCAAACACCGAAATCGCGGCGCAGGCCACGGTCAAATTGCGCCAGTTGGCGGTGGCAGGCTGTCCCATTATTCCGACAAAAAGTGGTGGATTTTTTTCAATGCTTTTGCGATTACCCTGCTACTGCAGGCACCGGGGTCCGAGAGGTGGAACAAGGTGTGCCCGGCATTTACTGCTGCGAGAACCCGGATATTCAGGGCTGTCGCAGACGCCGCGGGAAAGACGAAAATTCCTTGCGGGTGATATGTATTATGTTTTACGAATTTCGGCCACGACTGTGATTTTCAGGTAAACGGTTGGATCATATCCAGTTCCTGATCGGATTCGCGCAGACGTGTAACGAGGTTGAGCAGAAGATTGCGGTAGATCACGCGGCCAATATCGGGTGTGGAGTCGAACAAACTTTCGGCATCGACATGGGATATCTGAAACAGCACCGTCTCCTGATTCGTTTTGACACTGGCTGAAGCCTTTGACGAATCCAGGAATGAATACTCACCAACGTAATGCCCGGGCGCACGCATAGCCAGGGTGATCTTCGAAAAACGGATTTCGTTGTCCGGCAGGAACACCTCGAGCCCTCCACTGAGCACAAGGTAGATGTGCTTGTTTACCCCCCCTTCAGAAATGAATACCATACCTGGTTTCGCCTGGACAACCTTTCCGTTTTCATAAAACACCTGCACCTGGTCCGGGGACAGACCCTTGATTAACTGGTTGTCGACCAAGGCCGCGTAGGCCGCATCTTTCGTTAATGTCATA
>CAXMTM010000210.1:0-2605 GCA_964196385.1 Arenicellales bacterium | reverse complement strand
ACGTCGTTGAATAAATTCTTCATCGCTGTCCACGACTCGCGATCGGCGGTCTCGTTATAAGCCACCGGTAAACCGTATTTCTCACCGTTGACGTCGGCCTCGCGACTGGTAAATCCGTGCATCGCCCCGTCATAAGCGATGAAAGTGTAATCTACCCCGGCGGCCTCCATCTCTTCTTTGAAGTTTCGTGCATCGTCATCGGAAATCATGGCATCCGCCGCACCGTGGCACACCAGCACCCTGGACTTGACCGAGCCGGGCTCTGCTGTGTGGAAAGATCCCAAAGCACCATGAAAACTAACCACTGCGCGCAGCGGTGTGCCAATGCGCGCCATGTGCAAAACCATGGCGCCGCCAAAGCAAAAACCGATCGCTCCCATACGGCCACCGTCGACGGTTGGATGATCCCGCAGCGCCTGGTACGCGGCTTCGAGGCGCGCGGTTCCCGTATCCATGTCGCCGAGCACCGAGTTCATCATTTCGTTTGCCTCATCGGGCGCCTGTGCTGTCTTGCCTTCGCCGTACATGTCGATCGCCAGGGCGCTGTAACCCAGGGCTGCTATCTGTTCAGCACGCCCGCGGATGTAATCATTCAACCCCCACCATTCGGGTACCACCAGTACACCAGGCCTTTCACCGTCGATATCGGAGTCATAGGCAAGATAGCTGTTCATCACATCGCCGTTCGTTGAATACGAGACGGACTCGGTATGGATATTGGACATCTTTGCTACTCCATTACTTTTTTTGGTTGTATATAACTAACTCGTATTATGACACCCCAAAAACCCAAGTCGAAGACTTTCTTCACTGAAACACCAGCCTTGAGGGCAAGACCGGGGAATCCTCTCGGAAGGTTTCGAATCAGTTATACTCGCAATATGAGCAACCCCGACCTGAAACGATCTGCGATCCCCGGTGTAAAACAACGGGGTGCGGAAAAGATGAAGCGCATCCCGATCAAAGTCGTGTCCACTCGAACACCCCTGAAAAAACCGGATTGGATCAGGGTTCGGCTGACGTCGGACAACAAGGTTGCGCAGCTCAAGAAGCAACTCAGGCAGAACGGGTTGCACACGGTATGCGAAGAAGCATCGTGCCCCAACCTTAGCGAGTGTTTCGGACACGGCACGGCAACATTCATGATCATGGGCGACATTTGTACCCGGCGATGCCCCTTTTGTGATGTCGCTCACGGTCGCCCGTTGCCCCTGGACCAGAACGAACCCGGGCAACTGGCCCAAACAATTCGTGACATGGGTTTGAAGTACGTGGTGATCACTTCGGTCGACCGCGACGATCTGCGCGACGGAGGCGCCGGTCATTTTGCATCGTGTATACGCAAGGTTCGCGAGCTCAACCCCGGGATCAAACTGGAAATCCTGGTGCCGGATTTTCGAGGCCGCATGGACCTGGCCCTGGAAGTCCTGTCTGTGCATACACCCGACGTCTTCAACCACAATCTGGAAACCGTGCCCCGGCTGTACAAACAGGCACGACCCGGCTCGGATTATGAGTGGTCTCTTGATCTCATCGAAAGATTCAAATCGTCACACCCCGCGATAGCCACGAAGTCCGGACTCATGCTCGGACTTGGAGAAGAGATCAGCGAGGTACAGACTGTAATGCGAGACCTCATCGAACACCGTTGCGACATGCTCACTCTCGGCCAGTACCTGCAGCCCGGCAAGCACCATCTGCCGGTGGTCCGATACGTGCACCCGGATGAATTCGATGCGCTCAGGGATTTTGGCCTGGGCCTTGGCTTCAGGCGCGTCGCGTCGGGGCCCATGGTGAGGTCATCCTATCACGCCGACCTGCAGGCAAGCGGGGACTATCAAAGCGGCGCAGATCGATAATCACGGTAACTCCCGAACAGTTTTGCACCAACCGTTGTCCAGACAAGGGTTCCGGGAGAGGCGAGGGCTCATGGTACAATCGTCGGCGTTCTTCAATAACAATATTTACCGCCAGCGCGCGTGGGGAGATCTAACATGCAACCGGTCGATAATCTTACAGATATTGATGCCAGCGAGACGCAGGAATGGATCGATGCACTGGACGCCGTCATCACGGAAGAAGGGCCACAGCGAGCCCACTTTTTATTGGAGCAATTGATCGAAAAAGCCCGTCGATCCGGCGCTTATCTCCCCTACAAGCTCACCACCGCCTATCTCAACACCATTCCCGCCGCGCTGGAGGAAGCCAACCCCGGGGACGCGGCCATAGAGTGGCGCATTCGCTCGTTGATCCGCTGGAATGCACTGGCCATGGTGCTCAGGGCGAATCGCAAGAGCACCGAGCTCGGCGGCCACATTGCCAGTTTTGCGTCCGCCGCGACCCTGTACGACGTCGGCTTCAATCATTTCTGGAACGCCCCAACGGAGACCCACGGGGGCGATGTGATCTATGTTCAGGGGCATTGCGCGCCCGGTATCTACGCACGCGCCTTCCTGGAAGGCCGCTTGAGCGAAGACGACCTGGACAAATTCCGCCAGGAGGCGACAGAACCCGGCCTGCCCTCGTACCCCCATCCCTGGTTGATGCCGACATTCTGGCAATTCCCGACGGTATCGATGGGCCTGGGCCCGATCATGGCCATCTA
>CAXMTM010000209.1:0-6607 GCA_964196385.1 Arenicellales bacterium | reverse complement strand
GCCGCCCAGGTGCCGCCCTGCAGGACGCTGCACAACGGCAGGTCGTCCCTGCTTTTTTCCAACCGGGTTCTGACCTCGTCCGCGATGCGATCCAGCAGGAAGACGGTGAGCGCCCGCCATTCGACCACCGCTTCGGATTTAATGTCCAACCGCTGCGACAGAAGCGCCGGTTGAACCGGTTCGATCACCCCGGCATCGATCAACAAGCCGCCGTTTCTGTACTCAGGTAATCCTGTCAATCCGTCCATATCGGTGACATCGATGCCACCCCAGCGCAGGGGTTCGATCAACGAATAGCTCAGCCACTGTGACAGTTTGTGAAAGGGTACGATGTGATTGGTATTGTCGCCGGTCCGTAACAAGCTGTGCAAGCCACAGTCGCCCAGATTGAAACCATCGCAAACAAGGCCGCTGGGCCAGATCGATCCGAAACGGCACAATATCTCGCGCAGTATGGCCGCCGCCGGCAACCGTCCATCGACCGCCATGGACGTAAATACGTCTAACAGGTCGCCCGGCCGGGAAAGATCCGGGTTCTCCCCAAGGGACAAGGCGTCGGCCAATCCGGTGAGCAACTGCAAACGTCCCTCGACGCCCAACAGGGGGTTGCCGTCCGAATGCTGAAACGCCCGGGCCAGATTATCGGCCGTCAACGATCGTAGTGCCTGTGGATCTGCTACCCAGCCGTTGGCGCCTTCGTCTCTGGCCAGGCCATTGAAGAACAAGTTCACACTGGCCGCGGCCAGGCCCTCGGATCGTGCCAATGTCTCCCCGGTTACCGGTTCGGTGTACCGCCAGCGGGATCCGGCGCCGGCGTCGAGCAGGACACTCACGAAAGCCAGGTCGATAGCGGTTCGTATCTGCACCGCATCACTATCAACGCGTGCCAGTTTATTGTCACGGTAGTGATGCCACAGGTCCGTCCCATTGACGGTGAAGTGACGCCAGCGGCTGTGCAGCGGGATATCGAGCCCCGGATAGTTCCGTTTACAGATGTCGGCAACAAGTTCCGTGCAGCCGCCGATGCGGGATTCATTCACCCGGAACCATCGGGTTTCCCCTCTCATGGCCAGTTCGCCGACCACAGTACAACGCTCCCTGACCGCCGCCGCGTTCAACAGTCCCTGCAACGCGGAATCCATTTTTACAGGTTTCAATACTGGCTTAATATTCTTGCAGATCGCGTCCGTGTTTTTCGCCCAGTTCCGCCGCGGTCGGAACATCGCCGTCGGTATAGTAGCCGGCCGCTTTTTTGGCATCCATCTCGACTTTGGCATCCGGGGGAATCAACTCGTCCGGGATAGGAATACGCTCAACGATCTCTATACCCTGCTCCACGATGGAGTCGTACTTGAGATTGCTCATGGACACGAAGCGGTCGATGCGGGTTACGCCCAGCCAGCTCAGTACGTCCGGCATCAGTTCCTGAAATCGCATGTCCTGTACGCCGGCAACGCACTCGGTTCTTTCGAAGTAACGGTCCGCGGTGTCGCCCCCACTCTGCCGTTTGCGTGCGTTGTAGACCAGAAACTTGGTCACTTCTCCCAGTGCCCGGCCCTCCTTGCGGTTATAAACGATCAAGCCGGCGCCATCGCGCTGTGCGGTTTCGATCGCATCCTCGATTCCGTGGATCAGGTACGGGCGGCAGGTGCAGATATCCGATCCAAACACATCCGACCCGTTACATTCATCGTGAACGCGACAGGATAGCTTGTGATCAGGATTGGTAATGGATTCGATCTCGCCGAATATATACACCGTTATGCTACCGATGGGCGGGAGCAAAACGTGCAGGTCCGGCCGCGTGACCAGTTCCGAAAACATGCCGCCGGTTTGTTCGAACAAGGCGCGCCGTAGTGTATGTTCATCGGTATTGAATCGTTGCGCAATCCCAGGCAGGTACCAAACCGGTTCGATTGCCACCTTGGCAACATTCACCTCCCCTGTTTCAAGCAGCACCTTGCCATCGGGACGCAGGTCCAAAGTACCGCCACCGTGGGTCAACTCCGGAACCGACAAACGAGCACGGGTCACTGCGATGGTGGGGCGGACATCGACGTCGTCCGCGATGTAATCCGCGAACGCACTCCCGACGAGATGGCCCCACGGGTCGATGGATACGATTTTCTCCGCATCCGACCACTGTGGGTAGGGTCCCAGTACTACCGAGGGCGCGGTGTTCGTCAGATCCGGTTTGTGCAGCGGGTCCAGGCTGCCGGCTGCAATGGCCAGGGCGCGGTAGATCGAGTAGGAACCCGAAAACGACCCGATCGCATTACGCGATGCGGACCCGGCCGGCGTTGCAACCACGGGCCCGCGAGTTTGCGCATCCGGCGCACCCCAGTTTATTTCTACAGGCTTCTGATGCCCCGTCGGGTGGGACGTCAAAACGATGTGATTAGATTTTTTAACTGACATAATTGTTTGGCCAGACAGAAATATAAGTGTACACCGATATGGATTGCTATGCTTACCCGGCTCCCGGGACAAGGGGACAGACCTTGCATTTTGCACCACGCACAGGTTGCCACAGCGTTCTTCTACTCCGTGCAAAATGCAAGGTCTGACCCCCTGACCCCACAACTCTTTATTATTGAAAACTCACCTGGTGTTTGTCACCTCCCAGATCCAGTTGAGCGATAACCGGGGGGGTACGGCTTATGATTTTTCCGCGTCGAATGACATACAACCGTGCTGGACGCAGACGGATGGCCTCGACCTTATCACGGGCCTGCAGTACAACCAGGTCGGCGTTGCAGCCCTTTTCAAGCCCATAGCCCCCAATGTGCATGACCTTTGCCGAATTGACGGTAACCGCATCAAACATTGCTTGCATCTCGCCAATTCCGGTCATCAACCCGACATGGACGGCCATGTGGGCAACTTCCAGCATGTCATGGCTGCCGAGTGAATACCAGGGGTCCATTACACAGTCATGCCCAAGCGCCACATTGATGCCCATGTCAGTCATTTCCTTTACCCGGGTCATGCCCCTGCGCTTGGGGTATGTATCGTGGCGGCCTTGTATGGTGATATTGATCAACGGGTTGGCGATGGCCGTTATTTCGGCTTCCGCCATCAATGGCAATAATTTGCTGACATAGTAGTTATCCATGGAATGCATCGAGGTGAGATGTGAGCCGGCCACCCGCCCCTGCAAACCCAGACGTTGGGTTTCCCGGGTCAGGGTTTCTATGTGCCGTGACAGTGGGTCATCGGTTTCATCGCAGTGCATGTCCACCAGCAGTCCACGCCCGGCGGCAATATCGCAAAGGGCGGTCACGGAACGGGCGCCATCCGCCATGGTGCGTTCAAAGTGAGGGATGCCGCCGACCACATCCACACCCATGTCCAGCGCGCGGTTCAGATTTTCAATCGCTCCAGCGGAGCGGAAGTAACCATCCTGCGGAAAGGCCACCAGTTGCAAATCAACCCAGGGGGCGATTTCCTTTTTCACTTCAAGCAACGCTTTCACCGCCAACAGGCGCTCGTCGCTAATATCGACATGACTGCGGATGGCAAGCGTGCCTTTGGCGATCGACCATTTGACCAGCTTGTGGGCGCGCTCCTTGAGTGCCTCGATGGTGAGATGGGGCTTCAATTCACCCCATAGCCGGATACCCTCGAGCAAGGTACCGCTTTCGTTCAGTCGCGGCAGGCCCAGACTGAGGGTTGCATCCATGTGGAAATGCGCATCGATAAAAGGCGGCGTGACCAGATTGCCTGCGGCATCTATGATGTCGAGTCCCTGGGCATCGATGCGGTCTGAGATTTCAACAATCTTGCCGTCTTTCACCGCTATATCGGCATTTTTTTCACCTGTGGCCAGTACGGCGTTCCTGATCAACAGATCAAGCATACGAGTTTCTCCTTTGCTTAATTTGTGGCTAGACCCGATCACCTCTACGGAACGGGACCAGCAGGGCGTGCGGATATTTTGCCTTGCGTGCCATGAAGATCATCGCCACGATGGACAGGAGATAGGGCAGCATCAGATAGAATTGATAGGGAATGAAAGTGGTACCGGCAACCTGTTGGGCCCGAACCTGGAAAGCCTCCAGCCCGGCAAAGAGAATTGCCCCGAGCAAGGCTTTGCCCGGTCTCCAGGAGGCGAAAATCACCAGTGCGATGCATATCCAGCCACGCCCGTTGATCATGCCGAAGAAGAATGCGTCAAATGCCGACATGGTGATGAACGCACCCCCAACCGCCATCAAGGCGCTGCCCACCATCACCGCCCCGGTGCGAACGGCAAGCACATTGATCCCCTGTGCTTCAACCGCCACGGGGTTTTCACCGGCCATGCGCACCGCCAGCCCCAGCGGGGTGCGATGCAGTGCGTACCACACTACCGGCACACAAATCAGTGCCAGATAAGTAAGCGGTGTTTGTGCGAACAAAGCCTCCCCCACCAGGGGAAGATCAGAAAGGCCGGGTATAGGATAGTTCTGGAACGGTACAATTTTGGGGGGCGTGGTGGCCGACGGCAGCAGCATGCGGTAAATGAAATAACTCAGCGATGAACCGAATAACGTAATGCCGATTCCTGTTACGTGCTGGGACAATCCCAGATAAACTGTAAAAACTGCATGCAGGAAACCGAATATCGCCCCCACCGATGCAGCAAAAAATACACCGCCCCATAGATCACCGCCCTGATAGACCCACATCCACCCGGCCATGGCCCCAATGGTCATAATGCCTTCGATACCAAGGTTCAACACACCGGCACGCTCACAAATGAGTTCACCCAGGGTGCCGAAAATCAACGGGCTTACGATGCGTATGGTGGCTGCCCAGAAACCTGTTGCCAGAAAAATTTCTAACAGGTCAAGCACGGTCGCATGCCTCCCGTCCAGACATAAAGCCAGGAGCCTGTCCGAGAATAGAAGCCGTAGCGAGGGGAAGCCATTTTGAGTCCGGTTTTTCGATAATTTGAGGAGAATAGTTATTCATATTTAACGAGAATGAGCGGGAAAAGGGGCCAAAAGGGCTTTTCCGCAGTATGCTCTCTATTCTCGGACAGGCTCCTAGTAGTCATCATCGCCAGCTAATCTTGTATTTGCTCAGCATAACACTGACCAGAATGGCCAGTACCGACATACCGACAATCACATCAGCGATATAGGTCGGGATATTTGCCGCCCTGCTCATGGCGTCCGAGCCCACAAAGATACCAGACAAAAACACGGCTGCCGGGATGACCGCAAGAGGATGCAGTTGCGCCAGCATGGCAACCGCAATTCCGGTATACCCAAATCCCGGAGACAGGTCGAGCGTCAGGTAGCCCTTCAACCCTGCAACCTCACTGGCCCCCGCCAACCCGGCCAGCCCACCGCTGATCATGGCGGTACGGATTATGGTCGAATTGATATTAATGCCGGAAAATACCGCGGCGGCGGCGTTGAAACCGACGGCTTTGATCTCATAACCCCAGACGGTGAAACGCATCAGCACCCAGACCAACAAGGCTGCGGCCAGCGCAATGACCAGTCCATAGTGCAACCTGCCTTTGGCGAACATGGTCGGGATCACCCCTTCATCGACGATGGAAGCCGCCTGCGGCCAGCCCATCGCCATCGGGTCTTTCCATGGCCCCTCTATGAGATAGCTGACCAGCAATAAAATGATAAAATTAAGCAACAGTGTGGTGACCACCTCGTCGACCTTGAGGTGGCTTTTCAGCAAGACCGGAATAATCAAGGCTGCGCCACCGGCCATCGCGGCTACAATCAGTAACAATGGCACCATCAAAAGCGGTGGCAATGCAACCAAACCTGTACCGAAGAATGTCACCGCCAATGCGCCGCAGTAAAGCTGGCCTTCGGCACCGATGTTGTAAAACTTTGAGCGAAAGGCGACCGCTGTCGCCAGGCCGGTAAAAATCAGTGGTGTCGATCTGGTGAATGTTTCAGTGAGTGCAAATTGCGAGCCGACAGCTCCTTTGAGCATCAGCAGCCATGAGCCAAGCACCGGGGCTCCGGCCCATACGATCAGTGCCGAGCAGATCAGCATAGTGGCAAGTACGGCAGTCACCGGGGCGAGAGCGGCACGGATGGGGGAAATATACCGACGGGGTTCAATCTGCATGGATTGACTCCCCGCCCGAAGAAATTCCGGTTACCGCCGGGCCCGCCAAAAACGCATCCTGCCCCGCCATCATCAAGCCGATTTCAGCGACCGTTTTTGAGCCGGTTTCAAAACTCTCGCTCACAGTTCCATGATACATAACGGCTATCCGGTCACTCATGGACAGCAAATCATCGAGATCTTCCGAGATCAACAGTATGCCCGCTCCGCGATCCCGCGCCTCGAGCAGTTGTGTCTGCACATAGGCAATAGCCCCCTCATCCAATCCGCGCAAAGGTTGATTGGCCAGGATAAAAGAAGGATTCGGCGATAGCGCACGCGCCAGAATCAGTTTCTGGATATTGCCGCCGGAAAGTAGCCGGGTCTCCGCTTCAGGTCCCTCACAGCGTATGTCAAATTGACCAATCTGGAGATCAGCCCGCTGCATGGCCCGGGGCTTGTTAATCAGGAATCCCCATTTCGAAACGGCTGGTGATTTCAAATCCTCACTGATCAGGTTTTCCCATATCTGCATCTC
>CAXMTM010000208.1:0-14119 GCA_964196385.1 Arenicellales bacterium | reverse complement strand
TCTTCAGGATGGCGCCGCTGCACCACCACTTCGAACTCAAGGGCTGGCCCGAGCCCAGGGTCAGCGTGCGGTTCTGGATCCTCAGCCTGATCCTGGTGCTGATCGGCCTGGCGACCTTGAAAATCAGATAGCCATGATACTGCAACAGTCTATGAACGATACCGAGCGGCCGGGCGGGCGAAAAGCCCTGATCGTAGGCCTGGGCCATACCGGTCTGTCCTGTGCGCGTTTTCTGAATGCCAAAGGTGTCGAGATCTCGGTGATCGATTCGCGGGACCTGCCGCCTATGTACCGGGTGTTGCGTGAAGAGTTACCGCATATCGAGATACATACCGGCAGCTTTGATGAAGAAATTTTCCTCTCCCCCGATTTCATCGTGGTCAGTCCCGGCGTTGAATTGCAGGAACCCGCAATCCAGCACGCCCGTGACAAAGGTATCGAGGTGATAGGCGACGTAGAGCTTTTCCTGCGTGAAATAGATGCCCCGGTCCTGGCTATCACCGGATCCAACGGCAAGAGCACGGTAACCGCACTGGTTGGAGACATGTGCAGGCAATGGGGAATGAACGCGGTGGTCGCCGGCAATATCGGCGTTCCGGTGCTGGATGTACTGAACGATCAGGAAACCCCGCCGGACTGTTTTGTGCTGGAATTGTCGAGTTTTCAGCTGGAGTCGATCACCAGTTTGACGGCGCGGGCCGCGGCGATTTTGAATTTAAGCGAAGACCACATGGATCGGTACTCGGATTTCGCAGCTTATATCGAGGCCAAGAGCCGTATTTTCGCCGGGGACGGGATAGCCATTCTCAATCGTGGCGATAAGCGCGTGATGCAGGCATTGCCCCCGGGCAAACGCTCCATCTCTTTCGGTAGTAATGCGCCGGTCGGTGCAGAGGATTTCGGTCTGGTGGAAATCGACGGTGAAACCTGGTTGACCCGGGGACAACACAATCTGATGCCGGCCGCACGTGTGCCGATGGCGGGAAAACATAATTTGCTCAACGTGCTGGCTGCCATCGCACTGGCTGAACAGGTCGGTGTCGACGAACACACGTGCGTCACCGCCGTAGAGGAATTCCAGCCGCTTCCGCACCGCATGGAGTTGGTCGTTAGAAAAGACGGCGTGGCGTGGATCAATGATTCCAAGGCCACCAACGTCGGTGCCGCAGCGGCGGCATTGGAAGGGCTCTCCAACTCGATCATACTGATTGCCGGCGGGGATGGGAAAGGTGCGGACTTTACAGTGCTGCAGCGGCCCATCGAACAGCACACGCGTGCCGTGGTGCTGCTTGGACGCGATGCGGCGGAAATCGCCAGAATCATCCCGGACACGGTGCCTGTGTTTGCGGCAACGGATATGCGGGAAGCGATAATCCGCGCCAGGTCGCTGGCTGTAGACGGCGATTTCGTTCTTCTGGCGCCCGCTTGTGCAAGCTTCGATATGTACACCAATTTCGAAGAACGGGGCGACCACTTCAAAACACTGGTGCGCGAACTGGTATGACCGCCATCGTTAACAGCGGTGTGCCGCAGACCGTAAACGGCAATGCCGTGCCGGAGGGGCTTGGCGCGGATGTCTGGCTCACCGGCGCAGTACTGACCCTGCTGACGTTCGGGTTGGTGATGGTGTATTCGGCCACGGTCGCCAGCGGTGATGAGTCGCTCGCCTTCAACTTCATCCCGGTGACCAATCATCTCATCCATATGCTGATGGGAATACTGACGATGATCGCGCTGCGCTATACACCGATTCAGTGGTGGCAAGGGGCCAGCAAACCGCTGCTCCTGTTGTCCATGTTGAGTCTTGTCTTGGTTCTTCTGCCGGGTATCGGCGCCAACGTCAACGGTAGTACACGCTGGATCGCGTTGGCCGGCATGAGGCTCCAGCCGGCCGAACTGACCAAGGTGTTGATGGTGGTATATGTTGCCGGGTACCTGGTCCGCAAGCGGGAAGAGTTGGGCCAGTTTACCCAGGGCATCCTGATGGTTGGCCTGGTATTGGCGGTGCTGGCGGTGCTGCTTTTGATGCAGCCGGACTTCGGCAGCGTGGTGGTGATATCGGTCACCGTGATGGCCATGCTGTTTCTGGGTGGCGTCAGATTCTGGCATTTTCTGTTGTGTGTCGCCTTCGGCTGCGCTTTGCTCGCCATGCTGGTGTGGATCGAGCCTTATCGCCTGCAGCGCATTATGAGTTTCATGAACCCGTGGTCCGACCCCTTTGACACCGGATTTCAACTGGTGCAGGCGCTCATAGCTTTCGGTCGCGGCGAATGGATGGGTGTCGGTCTGGGCGCCAGCATTCAGAAACTGTATTACCTGCCCCACGCCAGCAACGACTTTTTACTGGCGGTGGTTGCCGAGGAACTGGGTCTTATCGGTGTTTGTTCGGTTGTGGCCCTGTTTGCCATCGTGTTGTGGCGCGTTTTCGCAATCGCCCGGCGGGCAGAAAGACTGGGCCTGTTTTATGCCGCGCGCCTGGCCGAAGGATTGGGTCTGTTGCTGGCTGTACAGGCTATGATCAATATGGGTGTGAATATGGGATTATTGCCTACCAAGGGATTGACCCTGCCCCTGATGAGCTACGGCGGCAGCAGTATGCTGGCGACCAGCTTTGCGTTGGGACTGTTATTCGCAGTGGACCGCGCCACCCAGCCGCGGGCGGGGCCGGAACGGTGAGCACTTTGCTGGTCATGGCGGGTGGAACCGGGGGCCATGTGTTCCCGGCCCTGGCGGTTGCCGAGAACCTCCGCGATCGTGGTGTGGAAGTGGTCTGGCTGGGTACGCGTTCGGGCCTTGAAGCGAAGACCATTCCCGCCGCCGGTTTCGACATTGAATGGATCAATATACGCGGCGCCCGCGGCAAGGGTATCCTGGAATGGCTGCGTATGCCTTTTCTGGTGCTGGCGGCGGTAATTCAGGCCATCGCCGTGGTCAAGCGGCGGCGCCCGGGCGCGTTGCTGGGCATGGGCGGCTTCGTTGCCGGGCCGGGTGGTCTTGCCGCCTGGCTGCTGAGACGGCCGCTGCTCATCCATGAAGCCAATGCGCTGGCCGGGTTGACCAATCAACTGCTGGCCAGGATCGCGACCCGGGTGATGACGGGCTTTCCAGGCACCTTCGGCCAATCCGCCAGGCAGGAGCATGTTGGAAATCCGGTGCGCCCCGAGATTTCCGCGTTGCCGCCTCCCCGGGAACGCCTGCAGCAACATTCCGGATCACTGCGTATATTGGTGGTGGGCGGCAGCCAGGGCGCGCGTGCGCTGAATCTCCAACTGCCGCAAATATTCAGGGACCTGTCGGCACAGGGTTGCGACCTCGAAATCCGGCACCAAACCGGTGCATCTCAGCGGGATGAGGTTGAGTCGCAATACCGCACTCTCGGCGTGCAAGCCACGGTAGACGCTTTTATCGCAGACATGGCCCACGCTTATGATTGGGCGGACCTGGTATTGTGCCGGGCCGGCGCCATGACTGTCGCGGAGGTCAGCGCGGCCGGTGTTAGTGCAGTTTTTATCCCGTTTCCATACGCCGTGGGGGACCATCAGACGGCCAATGCGAACTATCTGGCCGGGCGTGACGCGGCCCATCTGGTTCCTGAACATGAACTCGGCAGGCGGCTGCCGACCATTATTTCCGGGTGCTGTGCGCATCGTGAACAACTGATCACGACAGCCGAGAAGGCACGCTCCCTGGCAAAACCCGACGCTACCAGAACCGTAGCGGACATTTGCATGGAGAGCCTCGGTGCGTGATCACGTCAGACGCATTCACTTCATCGGTGTCGGTGGCAGCGGCATGAGCGGTATCGCGGAGGTGCTGACCAATCTGGGTTACCAGGTGTCGGGATCGGACCTGAGTATCAGCCCGGTTACGGACCACCTGATTTCCAACGGCATCGACGTGACCATAGGACACGATGCAGGGCTGGTCGGGGACTGCGATGTAGTGGTGGTGTCTTCCGCAATCAACGGCAACAACCCGGAAGTGCTGGCTGCAATGGAAGCCAGGATCCCGGTAATTCCGCGAGCCGAAATGCTGGGTGAAATCATGCGCTTTCGCAAAGGTATTGCCGTTGCCGGCACCCACGGCAAGACAACGACCACGAGCATGGTCGCCAGCGTGCTGGTCGCCGGCGGGCTGGACCCGACCTATGTTGTCGGCGGCCTGGTCAACAGCGCCGGCCGTAACGCGGTACTGGGGAAGGGTGAATACCTGGTGGCGGAAGCGGACGAAAGTGATGCGTCGTTCCTGCACCTGCAGCCTGAAATCGCGGTGGTGACCAATATCGACTACGACCACATGGAGACCTACGGCGGTGACTTCGACAAGCTGAAACAGATATTCATCGATTTCCTGGGAAACCTTCCTTTCTATGGTCTGGCGGTGCTGTGCATGGACGATCCGAACGTGAACAGCATCGTTGCTGATGTGCGCAAACCCATATTGACCTATGGCACCCACCCGGAAGCCGATGTTCGTTGCGACAACATAGTTCAGGACGGCCTGTGCATGCACTTCGAGGTCATGCGCAAGGGCTGCAAAAAACCGCTCGGCATCGAACTGCCCCTGCCCGGCGTCCACAACGTGTGTAACTCGATGGCTGCAATTGCTATCGCCACCGAACTGGGCGTCAGCGATGACAACATCGTTACCGCCCTCAGGGAATTTGCCGGAATTGGCCGGCGTTTCGATGTGCGCGGCGAACTCAGGTTGTCCAAAGGCGGCTCGGCGCTGCTGGTCGATGACTACGGCCATCATCCTCGTGAGATCGAGGTTACGCTGCAAGCGGCCCGCAACGCCTGGCCGGAGCGGAGGCTGGTGGTGGTGTTCCAGCCCCATCGTTATTCCAGAACACGGGAACTGATGGATGATTTCAGCCTGGTCCTGTGCACCCAGGACCCGTTGCTGGTGACGGAAGTCTACGCCGCCGGTGAAGCGCAGATAAGCAGTGCCGATGGCCGCGCTCTGTGCCGGGCAATTCGCGCCCGCGGCCGCGTCGACCCGGTGTTCGTTGCCGCTCTGGATACACTGGCTGAAAGCCTGTCCGCCATCGTGTGTGACGGGGACGTCGTGCTCACCCTGGGTGCAGGAGATATAGGCCGGGTCTCGCGGGCTCTCGTCGACACCGGGTTGGAGGCACAGACATGATGGCGGCGCACAGTACAGGGTTCTCACCGCGCGGTGAATTGCGTTTCGATGAGCCGATGTCCCGGCACACCAGTTGGCGTGTAGGCGGCCCGGCGGACCAGTTCTTCATGCCCGCGGACAAGCAGGACCTGATGGATTTTCTGGATCATCTCGATCCCTCTACCCCCATCACCTGGGTCGGTCTGGGCAGTAATCTTTTGGTACGGGACGGCGGCATACGCGGCGTGGTGGTGGCGACGCACAAGTGCTTCAAACACATCGCAGCCGTGGCGTCCAACCGGATCTATATCGAATCCGGGGTGCCGGGGGCCAGGATCGCCCGCTACAGCGTAAAAAGGGACCTCAGCGGCGCTGAGTTTTTTGCCGGAATTCCGGGCACCTTTGGCGGTGCCCTGGCCATGAACGCGGGCGCCTTCGGTGGCGAAACCTGGGATGTAGTATGCAAGGTTGAAACCATTGACGCTGCGGGCCGAACCCGAAAGCGATCCCCCATGGAGTTCACCATCGGTTATCGGTCGGTATCTTTGCCCCGGGGCGAATGGTTCCTGTCCGGTGAGATTCTTCTCAAACCCGGCGACGGTGAGCAGGGCCGGCGGAAAATCAAACAGCTGTTGTCGCAACGTTCCTCGACGCAGCCCATTCAGGTTCCAAATGCCGGGTCGGTGTTCAGAAACCCGCCCGGCGACCACGCCGCCCGGCTCATCGAAACAGCCGGGTTGAAAGGGCTTGGACAAGGCGGGGCGGCGGTATCGGAGGTGCACGCGAATTTTATCGTCAATCGCGGCAACGCGACGGCCGCCGATATAGAGGCCCTGATCCAACACGTGCAGCAGTCCGTATCGTCCGTCCACCAGGTTGAGCTGGAACGTGAAGTACGTTTCATCGGAGAAGCCCGATGACCCCACGTCGAGCTTTTGCCGAGAGTGAATACAAGCGACGGTCAGCGCGCGCGCGCAGGCGCCGCCAGGCGCTGCTCGGGCTGGCTGCCGTCGTTGTGACGACGCTGACCGTAGCGGCCGTCGCCATGGATAAGTTGTTGCGGCCAGGCGCATTCCCTATCAAGGAGCTGCGCCTTGAGGGTGAGTTCGATCACCTCAACCCGGAAGTGGTGCAGCAGGCGGTGCTGCGGGAACTGGGGGGCAACTATTTTTCACTCGATCTGTCCCGCATCGAGCAGGCGGTGGAAGATCTGCCCTGGGCCCAGGAGGCCAGGGTGCGCCGGTCGTGGCCCCATGGTCTGAATGTGTGGGTCAAGGAACAGCACCCGGTCGCACGTTGGGGGGATGATCAGTGGTTGAATGATGAAGCGCGGATCATACAGCCCGGAGAAGGGTTTGATGCCAGTGACCTGGTGTCTCTGCACGGCCCCGACGGCCGTGCCCTGGAGGTGTGGCGAAGATACGGCGAATGGGTGTCCCGCCTGGGCGATATCGGTCTTGAACTCGATTCGATCCAGGTCGACGATCGATTTTCGTGGACACTTGCCGTCAAGCCGGCGGGCTCAGTGCAAACGACCCGTATATTTCTTGGCATCGATGATCATGATCGACGGATGCAGAGACTGGTCGGTTCTTACCCGGAATTGAAGCAACGAACAGGCGCCTTGCGCACAATGGATCTGCGTTATCCGAACGGAATCGCGATAACCCAAGACAATGAGCAGGATAAAAACCAGGGCGATGATATGAAAGAAGATGAAGTGGCTCTCAACGAGGTTGACCAATGAATAAAAAAGGCGATGAACGGCTTATAGTCGGGTTGGATATCGGGACTTCCAAGGTCCTGGTCATTGTTGGCGAGATCAATCCGGCAGGGGAGGTCGAAATCATCGGCGTAGGCCACCATCCTGCTCGTGGCATGCGCAAGGGTGTAGTGTCCAACATCGAGTCCACGGTGCAATCGATACAGCGCGCGGTGGAGGAAGCCGAACTCATGGCCGGCTGTCAGATTTACTCGGTATTCGCGGGCATAGCTGGTGCACATATCAACAGTTTCAACTCTCATGGTGTAGTCGCCATACGGGACCGCGAAGTGGGTGATTCCGACATCGAGAGAGTCATTGAAGCGGCCCGCGCTTTAGCCATCCCCAACGACCAGAAGGTGCTGCACATCCTGCCTCAGGAGTTTGTCATCGATGGCCAGGAGGGTATACGCGAGCCCATCGGAATGAGTGGGGTGCGTCTCGAGGCCAAAGTGCACATTATCAGTGGCGCGGTCAGCGCCGCTCAGAACATCGTCAAGTGTATCCGGCGCTGCGGCCTCGAGGTCGATGACATCATTTTAGAGCAACTCGCTTCCAGTGAGTCGGTGCTGACCGAGGACGAGAAGGACCTCGGCGTTTGTCTGGTCGATATCGGCGGCGGCACCACCGACGTTGCGGTATTCACAGACGGTGCCATTCGGCACACCGCGGTCATTCCCATTGCCGGTGACCAGGTTACCAACGACATTGCGGTGGCATTGCGAACACCCACCCACGCCGCCGAGGACATCAAGAAAAAATACGGCTGTGCGCTGATCCAGTTGGCTCACAGCGATGAAACCATCCAGACGCCCAGTGTGGGCGACAGGCCGCCTCGAAAGCTGGCACGCCAGACCCTAGCCGAGGTGGTGGAACCGCGCGTCGAGGAACTGTTCGAGTTGGTCCGCAACGAATTGCGGCGCAGCGGATTCGAAGAACTGATGGGTTCGGGTGTGGTGCTGACCGGGGGCAGTTCGAAGATGGGCGGTATGACCGAGTTGGCCGAAGAAGTATTCCACATGCCGGTACGGGTGGGCATGCCCAGGTCGGTGCAGGGCCTTACCGACGCGATAAGAAATCCGATCTATTCCACGGGTGTGGGGTTGATCCAGTTCGGGCACCTCAACCAGTCGCCGAAACGGCTGAGCCAGGCTCCGACCACACTAAAACCGGATTTCAAGAGCGTGATGTCAAGGATGAAGACCTGGTTTCAGGGCGGATTTTAGCCAACCGCTTGCGTGATTAGACAAAATCCTCGATACAAGGAGGGCAACTGCCATGAGTAATGAAGCTAAAGCCAATACCGCTGAACAACAGCAGGTATTCAAACAAAACGACAATCAACACGGGACTGCAAACATGTTTGAACTACTAGACAACGTCGCCCAGCAAGCGGTGATCAAGGTAATCGGTATTGGCGGAGGGGGGGGGAATGCCGTCGATAATATGGTGGCGGAAGATTTTGACGGTGTGGAATTCATTAACGCGAACACCGACGCCCAGGCCCTCAATCGCTCGTCTGCATTGATCAAACTGCAGATAGGCACCAATCTGACCAAAGGCCTGGGTGCGGGCGCGGATCCGGAGGTCGGTCGCCAGGCCGCCATGGAGGACCGCGATCGTATCGCCGAAGTCATCGACCAGGCCGACATGGTGTTCATCACCGCCGGCATGGGCGGTGGTACCGGCACCGGGGCCGCACCCATAGTCGCCCAGATTGCACGGGAAAAAGGCGCCCTTACCGTAGCCGTCATCACCAAGCCGTTCCCCTTCGAAGGCAACAAGCGCATGGCTCTGGCCGATCAGGGTATTGCCGAGCTGTCCGAATACGTGGACTCCCTGATTACCATCCCCAATGCGCGGGTACTCGAGGTCATGGGTAAGCAGGCGACTCTGCTGGAAGCGTTCGCCAAGGCCAATGAGGTGTTGCTCAATGCCGTTCAGGGCATTTCGGAACTGATTACCCGTCCGGGGCTGATAAACGTGGATTTCGCCGACGTGCGCACAGTCATGGCCGAAATGGGCATGGCGATGATGGGATCGGCCACCGCCACCGGACCCGATCGTGCCACCGAAGCCGCCAGGGCGGCCATTTCCAGCCCGCTGCTGGAGGACACAGACGTATCCGGGGCCAGAGGAATTCTGATAAACGTTACAGCCGGCATGGATATGGCCATTGGCGAGTTCGAGCAAGTCGGAACAGCGGTGCGGGAATTCGCTTCCGACGACGCAACACTGGTCATCGGTACGGTACTGGACCCCGAAATGAAGGGCGATCTTCGGGTAACCATGGTGGCAACCGGCATTGACGGTTCATACTCGTCCCCGGTTCGAGCGGTTCCTGATTATCCCAAGGTCGTGGCCAACCCGCTCCAGCCTAACCGGGCGGCCAACCACGATATCGATGATTTCTTCGATGAGCCGTCGGTAATCCAGAATCGGCGGGAGCGTGACCACGACCTTCCCAGCCTGACAGACGAGCAAGGCATCGATCACCTTGAGATCCCGACTTTTCTACGAAAACAGGCGGATTAAAACCATGCAAGCAAATTTAAAGCTATGTCTACACAATCAGTTTGGAATCGTGTACGATGCCGGGCCTTAGGGGAGGCAACTCAGGGCAATCCTCTTTAGGATCATCTTTGGGGCTGCTCGTTGATGGCGAGCGGAAAGACAAAAACGACCGAGCACTTATGGTTACACAAAGAACGCTTAAGAACGTTATTCGTGCTACTGGCGTAGGACTGCATACAGGGGATAAAGTTTATTTAACTTTGCGGCCTGCGGCCCCGAATACCGGTATCGTATTCCGTCGGATCGATCTGGAACCCGCCGTTGACGTCCCCGCCCGTTGCGAGAATGTCGGCGACACACGGCTATCCACCACGCTGGAACGAGACAACGTTCGAATATCAACCGTTGAGCACCTGATGTCGGCCTTTGCAGGGCTGGGTGTGGACAATGTTTACGTCGACCTCACGGCGCCGGAAGTTCCGATCATGGACGGCAGTGCCGGCCCATTCGTATTCCTGATCCAGTCCGCGGGAATCAAGGAGCAGTCAACGCTCAAGCAATTCATCCGGATCAAGAAAAAGATAAAGCTGGAGGAAGGAGACAAATGGGCGCGATTCGACCCCTTGAACGGTTTCAAGGTTTCGTTCGCCATTGATTTCGAGCATCCGATTTTTCACGATTCGGCGCAACAGGCCAGCGTCGATTTTTCCTCGACGTCGTTCGTGAAAGAAATCAGCCGCGCCCGAACGTTCGGGTTCATGCAGGAACTCGAAGCACTCCGAGAAGCCGGCCTGGCTCGAGGCGGCAGTCTCGACAATGCCATCGTCATGGATTCATATCACATATTGAACGAAGACGGCCTTCGTTATGAAGATGAGTTTGTCAAACACAAAATTCTGGATGCCATTGGCGATCTTTATCTGCTTGGGCATCCACTCATAGGCGCGTTCAGTGCATACAAGTCAGGACACGCTTTGAACAACAGATTGCTGCGCAAGCTTTTGATGCGAAAGGATGCGTGGGAGCTTGTTACTTTTGAAGATGCCAACGACGCCCCGGTAGCCTTTGTGCAACCGGCATACGCGCCGACCTAGAATGTCATCAGGTTGTGTCCATCGGTCGAAAGCACAGCAACAACCGGGGACAGACTCCTAGCTGCTATTTTTTTTCAGGGCGCGCAGCAGGCGCTCAAGAGAGTTGCGGAGTTCGGGATCCGCTATGCTCCGCGCGGCATTGTGGATGATTTCACGGGTCGCCGCGGACGGTTTTTCCCGCTCAGTTGCCAATTTGGCGCGTTGTTCGGGCACAACCCGTACGTTGAGAGTGTGGATCTCGGGTAGTCCTTGCGCACGGATGCGATCGATGATCAGGCTGTTGCGGTGACGCACCCAGTTCGCCCAGACCGGCGATTGAACCCAGACCGTAAGCCTGCCATCTCTGAAGAAAGCGGGATGTATATAATTATAAGCCGGCATCGGCACTATGTTGTTCCACGCTCGTTGAAATGGCTTCAAGTCAGCAGCGCCTTGCGCCACCTGACTCAATACGTGATCACCACCTGTAAACAGGGTTGCGATCGGTCCGAGGGCCTTGTTTCGATGAGACATAAATATAGTTTACAGCTATGAACCACACAAAGGGCGGATTCAAATGCAAATTATCCTTGTTCCAGGCAGTGCGAGCCGAAAATCGCGTTGTCTGAAAACCAGAAACATAATTCTAGGCATAGTGATTATCGCAGTAGTTGTTCCCATCACCAGTGCTATCTCCGCATACAGGCTGGGCGTATCCCAGGCCACTTATCAACCGGATTCACAGCAACTTCGACTGGCCTATGTTCAAACGACCCTGGAGAATAACCAGCGTGAACTGAAGGACGCCGGGCGCGTGGTTGAGCAGCAACTCGACACGCTCGGCCGGCGCCTGGGTCAAATGCAGGCGCGGATGTCGCGGCTGAATGCACTCGGCAAACGATTGACATCGATGGCCAATCTTGAAGCCGACGAGTTTAACTTCGATGCAGAACCCGCCATCGGTGGACCCGTCGCCGCGTCCGCCAGCGACCAGACCGCGGCCGATCTCATTGCGGCACTCGATGCCCTTGGGCGCAATATCGAGAATAAAAAGGAAGAACTCGAGATTCTGGAGGTTCTTTTGATGGACCGCGAACTGCACAGTAAACAGTTTCCCAACGGTTCGCCTTTAAAAGACGGGTGGCTCTCTTCAGGTTATGGTTATCGAAACGATCCTTTCACGGGCAAGCGCGCCTTCCATAAAGGCGTCGATATTGCGGCCAAACCCGGCTTGCCCATAAAAGCAATCGCGACCGGAGTGGTGACGGCATCCAGGGTGAAACCGGGTTACGGCGTAACAGTGGAGATAAACCATGGCAATGGTTACACGACCCGCTATGCGCACGCCAAGGTTGCCAGGGTGAAAACCGGCGACCGCGTTGAGAAAGGGGATGTGGTGGCTATCGTCGGCAGTACGGGTAGGTCTACCGGCACCCACCTGCATTTCGAAGTATTGCGTGACGGAGAAGCGGTCAATCCCAGAAAATACCTGCGCGCTTCGCTCTAGCCCACCCGCGCTGATTGACGACTTCACCCGGGTGTTGAATCCCGGGTCCCCTGCTATCATATAGACCTGTTAGTAAACCCTCCCGTGTCTTACTTGAATTAAACTGAACATGCTTGCAAACCCACTGACAAAAATTTTCGGCAGCCGCAACCAGCGGCTCGTCAAAAACATGCAAAAAGATGTCAGTAATATCAATGCTTTCGAGGCGGAGATCAGTGCACTGAACGACGAGCAGTTACGGGCGAAGACCGACGAGTTCAGGGATCGCATTAAAAATGGCGAGAAAATCGACGAATTGCTGTCGGAAACCTTTGCCGTCGTCCGGGAGGTTTCCGTACGGACGCTGGGTTTGCGCCACTTCGATGTACAGATGATCGGGGGTATGGTGCTGCACCAGGGCAAGATCGCCGAAATGCGCACCGGTGAAGGCAAGACCCTGGTGGCGACGCTGCCCTCCTTCCTCAACTGTCTTGACGGCAGTACGGTCCATATTATCACGGTGAACGACTATCTGGCGCGTCGTGACGCCGAGTGGATGGGCAAGATCTTCACGTTCCTCGGCCTGACGGTGGGCGTGATTACCTCCGGGCAGGACCCGGTTGCCAAACGGGAGGCTTACGCCTGCGATATCGTCTACGGCACCAATAACGAGTTCGGTTTTGATTATTTGCGCGACAACATGGCCTTTCGCGGGGAAGATCGATCCCAGCGGGGCCTCAGCTACGCTATCGTCGACGAGGTCGACTCGATCCTCATCGACGAGGCCCGTACCCCTCTGATCATTTCCGGTCCGGCGGAGGAAAGCACGGATCTGTACATCAAGATCAATGCCATCATCCCCTTTCTGAAGAAACAGGAAACGGAGGACGGCCCCGGCGATTACAGTCTGGACGAGAAGGCCAAACAGGCGTTTCTAACCGAACAGGGGCACGAAACCTGTGAACGCATGCTGGAGGAGCACAAGCTTCTGCCCGCAGGCAGCAGTCTGTACGATGTTGCCAATATCTCGCTGTTGCACCACGTGAACGCCGCGCTGCGCGCACACACGCTGTTTCAGCGCGATGTGGATTATATCTTGCAGAATGACGACATCATCATTATTGATGAGTTCACCGGCCGCATGATGCCCGGCCGACGCTGGTCGGAAGGCTTGCATCAGGCGGTAGAGGCCAAGGAAGGAGCCCGGGTGCAGCAGGAGAACCAGACCCTGGCCTCGATCACATTTCAGAACTATTTCCGCCTGTATGACAAGCTGGCCGGCATGACCGGGACGGCCGACACCGAAGCCCCGGAATTTCTGCAAATCTACGGACTGGAGGTGGTGGTTATCCCGACCGACAGGGACATGATCCGCGATGACCGGCCGGACCTGGTCTATCGCACCACCAAGGAGAAATTCTCAGCCATCGTAGACGGCGTACGGGAATCAAACCAAAAAGGACAACCGGTATTGCTCGGTACGGCGTCCATCGAAGCCTCGGAACTCCTGTCGGCACAGATGCTGAAGGAAAACCTCAAACATGAGGTGCTCAATGCCAAGCAACATGAGCGTGAAGCCCAGATCATTGCACAGGCAGGCCGCCCCGGGGCGATCACCATAGCCACCAACATGGCGGGCCGCGGTACCGATATCGTGCTCGGCGGCAACCTCGAAAAGGAGCTGCAGGAGATCGGCGACGATGAAGCCGAACGCGAGGCCGCCAAATCGGCCTGGCAGGAGCGGCATCAACAGGTCGTCGCTTCGGGTGGGCTACACATGATCGGTACCGAGCGCCACGAATCCCGGCGCATCGACAACCAGTTACGCGGCCGGTCCGGCCGTCAGGGTGACCCGGGTTCTTCCCGATTCTACCTGGCGCTGGAAGATAGCCTGATGCGCATTTTCGGATCGGACCGGGTCTCCGGCCTGATGCAGAAGCTGGGCATGGAGGAGGGCGAGGCCATCGAGCATCCCTGGGTCACCAAAGCGATCGAGAACGCGCAACGCAAGGTGGAAGGGCGGAACTTCGATATCCGTAAACAACTGCTCGAGTACGACGATGTCGCCAACGACCAGCGTAAGATCGTTTACCGGGAGCGCAATCGTCTGATGGATGTCGACGATATCTACGACAACGTGCAGGCCATGCGCGTGGACGT
>CAXMTM010000207.1:0-10299 GCA_964196385.1 Arenicellales bacterium | reverse complement strand
TGCAAGGACTTCCTGCCGCAACAGATCCCGAACCAGGTCGCGTTGCCGCTCCCGCAACTGGTCCTTCACGGATGCCATAAACTTACCCGCCACGCTTTCGGTCAATATCGATGTCACCGACAGCATGGCCGGGGTCAACAGCGCCTCGGTCACGCCCACCGCACCGGTCTTGACCGCAACCAGTACACCGGCGGCATCGGCGCCCACACGACCCACACGCAGTGCATTCAGCATTACGGGTTTTTCCTGCAATCGAGCATATAACGACTGCGCAGCGCTCTGGATTACCGGTGCAAAATTTTCCTGGTAACGCGAAATGGCCCCGGGAAGCCGTCGCCTCACGCCGTCCGCCTCCTCGCCGTAATCGCGGCTCAAAACATGCCACCAGAGCCCCGCTTGACCGGGTTCATCAATGAATTGCGAGATGGTCGTGCGCAGGGACAGGAGCGCATGGTCCACAACATCGTCGATGAGGGTTGCTTCATTGCTGGCCCCAGCACCGCCCCCATCGTTGCCGAATAGTTGTATAACTTTTCGGACCGGCCAGGTAAGCACATTGCGCACTTTGGCCAGGGGCCGGGCAATACCCGGGATTTCGAGCAGCTCGAGAAGCTGAAATACAGCCCGGTTGAAGGCATCGTTGTGGCTGGAGTGGTCGAGGTACTGCTGTGCATAAACAGCCTCGGCATCCTGCATGTGCCGGTCCAGGATTTGTTGCCAGTGCCGGGCGGCCCCGATTTCGACCCTGACCGGTTGCAGCCATGTCTCCCAGTTGCTCTCGAAAACCGCCCGCAGCCCGTGCTGGCGACAATCCGCATCGCAGCGATTGTCCGTTTGATACACCGTCTGGCGCAAGGCCTCGACCGCGCTGGTATTCGACAGCGCCTGGAAAACGTTGTGCTGAGGCGTATGCGGTAATACGATGAGCGGCGTCCTGTCCAGGTCCCATCCGCACTCACTCACGCGGTTGCGGACGGCTGCGGATAATACATCGCTATCCGTCGACACCTTGTTCAGACAGACAATCACTTTCCGGTTCAGGGGCTGGAGCGTGTGCATCATTTCCCAGACAGACAGGTCGGAATACTTTTCCTTACTGACAACCAGAACGAACACGTCGGCCAATGCACCGATCCTGGCGATCAACGTTCGGTAATCGTGTGATCGGTGCGAGTCAAAATCGGGCGTATCCCACGTAATCGACGGCGGTTGACTGTCGCAGTCAACGGGCCCAACATGGATTCCTTCGCCAACTACTTCGCTAATCCAGCCGATAGCCGAATGATCCGGAATGCAGGCAAATCCGGCTGCTTTACGGGTAAATCCAGCCAGCGGGCTGGCCTCTGCTTTTTCACTTCCCAGCAACAGGTTGACCACGGTGCTCTTCCCTGCCTGGGTAGGCCCGATGACGGCGACCTGCAATGGGAGCTCCCGCCGTTTGGGGCGAACCCCGCGCTCGCTGAGCATGGTCGTGGCCAGAGTCAATGTCATAAGGCATTGCTCACGCAGGTCCGATTCCGGCGTCATCGCCCCGTAGGTGTCACTGAGCCGCCGGGCGAATTTTTGCAGAGACCCGGGCACGGAGTCAGTTGTCATGGCTTTGGCCCGGGCATTTCAAAAACTTGCGCATAGATCGCGCAGACCATAGGTTGTAGAGACAAGGTAATTCACAAGAAACCACCGAAGAAGCGGCATATCAGTGATTATAGTCGTCAAATCTTCTGGCCGGCCGAGAAAAATTTTCTTGTGGAATCAAGAGACAAATGAGATTGCGTATGGTTTGTGACATCCGGGTTAGTGCTCTTATTTACCTTGTTGAGTAGTAAATATATCTTGAAAGGGGTTCATACAACCCCTATACACATTTAGAATACCGCACCGACCGGGGGCCCCGATACACCTGCCCCCATTTCTCACGGGGTAGTGCAATCACCATTACATGCCAGTCAAGGACACCATGAGCAGCGATAAGAAAAGCATATACCGGGTTATATTCCACAACCAGGGTAATATTATTGAACTGTACGCGCATGAAGTAAGCCAGAATGCCATGTACGCGTTCGTGGAAGTTGGCGACATTATTTTTGGCGAGCGCTCCAAGCTGGTGGTTGACCCCTCCGAGGAACAACTCAAGTCCCAGTTTTCAGGCGTCAAACGCACCTACCTGCCGCTGCACGCGATAGTGCGCATAGACGAGGTGGAAAAAGAGGGAAAGAACAAGATACTATCCAGCAGCGACGAGAAAACAGGGAAGATCACGCCTTTCCCCATTCCCATGACCCCACCCCGGAGAGATTAAAAAAACCAATGCAGGTAACGGAGTGAGCCCTCCGTAAGACCAGGAGCCTGTTCGAGAATAGAAGTCGTAGCGAGGGGAACCCATTTTGACTCCAGTTTTTCGATCATTTGAGGAAAATAGTTATTCAAATTTGACAATAATGAGCGGGAAAGTGGGCCAAAAGGGCTTTTCCGCAGTAGGCTCTCTGTTCTCGGACAGGCTCCTGGATAACCTGGCCCGCCGGCTTTGAAACCCGACCTTGCCAACTATGATGCAGTAATTTTCGACCTGTTTCATACGTTGATCGGCCTGGATGGCAGCACGTCACTGCAAACGGCCTGGGAATTCCTGCAGATTCCGGAGCAGACGTGGCGCCGGGCGTTGTTCGCCGGGGCGGATAACAGGTTGCGCGGAAAGATTTCAAATCCCGAAGAAGTCGTCCGGGATATCGTAGGCAAGCTCGACGCTGATATTTCCGGTGACAAAATCGAACACGCATCCGGGCTGCGGCTGCGGCAGTTCGAGATTGCGCTGTCCGACATTCGGCCACACATCCTTCAGGCGGTGGGCACACTCAAAGCCCAGGGCAAACTTCTGGGCGTGATCAGCAACGCAGACAAGATCGAAATCTCAAGCTGGCCGGATACCGAGATTTCAACCTGTATCGACAGCACCGTATTTTCCTGCGAGGTCGGCTATATCAAGCCTGAAAAGGAAATTTATCTTGCCACTCTCCACGACCTGGGGTTGGCACCCGAGCGGTGCTTGTTCGTCGGGGACGGCGGTGATAACGAACTGGCGGGGGCAAGGGACGTTGGCATCGACGCCGCAATCACGCTGGAATTCATCCGCGACCCGACATCGGAGCAGGCGAACAACAGACGCGCCCAGGCGACCTACGAAATCGACAGTATCAGTGACCTGGTTGCGGGCTAACCACGCATCAGCTCGCCGATGGTCGGAGCCATGGACAGCGCCCAGCCTTCGGGGAACCGGATCTTGTCGTCATCGTTAAAAAAACTGTGCGCCAGGTGCACCAGTGAATTCGCGCTGCAACGCGCCAGCCGGTCCACGTAGCCGAGTTCTGCGCGATCCACCCCCGACAGGTAGTGTTTATCCAGTATTCCCCAGCCCAGGTCCCAGGGCAGCGTTTCTATTCTGTTGAGGGCCAGGATGTCCCGCACGATGCTACCCTTGATGAACCCGAGCCCGTTCAAATCGCGTACCCCAAAGTCCGCGGGGTCCGCTCTTCCCTTTCTGCACATGACCCAGGCTTCCCCGGCATACAAATAAGCGTCCACGGGGATATCGCAGGGGTCGAAAGTGATATTCAGTATTTTCCTCTGCACCGCATCCAACTGCGGATCCACCCTGACCCAGTATTGCCCGCTGGCGGACCAGTATTCGCAGATCCAGTGGTCCTCGAAATAACCCGGATCGAAGTAGGGAGCAAAACCTGAACGCAAGCGGGCCGGGACGCCCTTGCAGCGCAGGGTGCTGCACAGCAAAAGTGAGAAGTTTCTGCAAACGCCCACCGCACGCTGCTGGGCCGGGCGCGGTTCGACAAGGGGCGCATCCTTCAACGTGAACAGGTTGTGAATTATATCAACGACGCGTCTGGCTTGTTGTTCCGAATACACCCGATCTTCGTCTATGCTTGCTTCGTAACTCGGAATCCAGGACGGGTGAATCAACAATCCCTGTATCACCCGGCAAATTTCCGCCGGGTCGTCGGGCAATTCCAGCAGGGTCGATTCGAATCGCCCCGGATCTGAAAATTCACTGTGTGAAAGAAAATATTCGACGAAGGGGGTCATACGACTCCATCGTGGTCGAAGATCGTTTTATCCACTGCTATTCCCGGCAAGATTTCGGCGGCCCAATGGTAGACAAAAAAGGCAGCGGAGTCGATTGCCTCCTTGCCCGTCCCCACCTGGGCGGTAGTGGTGCAACGATATAAATCGTGATTGGACTTTTTGAGAGGTCGCCGGCCACGTTACAATCCGCTTCCATAAATCGACAGGGTGGTATTTTGAACAACAAGTCAACATGCCTGGCCCGCAGGCCATGACCGCCAAGGTCGGATTTGCAAGTCTCGGCTGCCCCAAAGCACTGGTCGACTCCGAAAGGATACTCACCCAGCTTAAAACCGGGGGGTATGAGGTCGTTCCGGACTATAATACGGCTGACCTGGTCATAGTCAACACCTGCGGCTTCATCGATGCCGCCAAGGCGGAGTCTATAAGCGCCATCAATGAAGCCCTGAGCGAAAACGGCAAAGTGATCGTTACCGGCTGCCTGGGCGCGAAAGCGGACGAAATTTACAAGCAGTTTCCGCAAGTGCTGGGGGTGACGGGTCCCCAGGCATACCGTGACGTCATGCGCCTGGTGCACGAACACCTGCCGCCACCCGCAGACCACGATCCGTTCACCGATCTCGTTCCGCCGCAAGGGATCAAACTCACCCCGCCACACTACGCCTATATCAAGATCGCGGAAGGCTGCAACCACCGATGCTCTTTCTGTATCATCCCGTCCATGCGTGGGGACCTGGTCAGCCGCCCTGCGGGCGACATCCTGCAGGAAGCGAGCAGGCTGGTAGACTCGGGAGTCAGGGAATTGCTGATCGTATCCCAGGATACCAGCGCCTACGGTGTTGATCTCAGATATCGCACCAGTTTCTGGAACGGGCAGCCGGTGAAGGCGCGGTTGCTGGAACTGTGTGACGCTCTCGGCTCACTGGGAGTGTGGGTGCGGCTGCACTATATCTACCCCTACCCCCACGTGGACGACATCATACCGTTGATGGCGGACGGGAAGATCCTGCCGTATCTCGACGTCCCGTTCCAACACGGCAGTCAGCGCATACTCAAACAGATGAAGCGACCCGCAGCGACGGAGAATACCCTCGCCCGTATCGATCAATGGCGAACCGTGTGCCCGGAATTGTGTATCCGCAGTACATTCATCGTCGGTTTTCCAGGAGAAACCGACGATGACTTCCGGCAACTGCTGGATTTCCTGGAACAGGCGCAACTGGACCGTGTCGGATGCTTCAAATACTCAGCGGTCGACGGCGCCAGGGCAAACCTCCTTCCCGACCCCGTTCCCGAACAGGTCAAACAAGAACGTTTTGAACGTGTCATGCAGACCCAGGAGCGGATCAGTACCGCCCGCCTGCACAATAAAATAGGGCAGACGCTGGAAATCCTGATCGATGAAGTCGAAGACCGCTGTGCCGTAGGCCGCAGCTATGCGGACGCACCCGAGATCGACGGCAACGTGTTCCTCGATGCCGGGGACCTTCACCCCGGTGACATGGTCACCGGCGTCGTGCAACACAGTGACGCCCACGATCTCTGGGCCTGTGCGCTGGAATGATTTACCGCCTGGCCGGATTCTTCATCCTGTGCAATCTAATTGTATGCACGCCGGCTTTAAGTGAGAGCAGGCCACGTGGCGACAGCCATGCCGGCAAGGCGCTGGTCTACCTGATCCAGCCGGAAGGATCGAGGCGACATCTGTTCTCCGGGCAGGAGTGGCTCGGCGTGGTGGACGAAAACGCTTATACCTTTACCCACGTTGCACCCGGTGAACATTTTATATGGGTCAACGGCGGGCGCGTCTTCGAGGCCGTGTTCTTCACGGCGGGCAGCACCAATTATGTGGAGATCGGCGCCAAAATAATCACCATCCTGAGCCCGGAGAAAGGTGAGTCGATGCTGGCGAAAATCGGCACTTACTCGGAGACTGCTGACGGAGACCGTGCCGATTCCTACAAGCATCTGAAACAGTATCGCAAGGCACGAAAGCGTGCGGCAAAGGCCGGGTTGTTTGCACCGTGCCGGTTTGCCGGGGAGAAGCGAGCCGGCTTCGACAAGCGAGCGGAGTCCGGCGACGCCGAGGCTGCGCACATCATCGGCAACCTGTATTGGTATGGTGAGTGCGTCGAACGGGACTCCGGCACGGCCATGGCCTGGTACCGTCGCGCCGCGGAAAACGGCCACACGGGTGCCGCCGTGACTCTCGGTAATATCTATTTCCGGGGTCAGAACATACCCCCGGACCCAACCGAAGCGGCAAAGTGGTACCAGATGGCGGCGGAACGGGGAAATCTGTTCTCGCAACGTCGTCTGGCAGACATGTATCAGAATGGAAACGGTGTCGAAAAGAGTACGACAGAAGCAATCAAATGGTATCGCCAGGCAGCCCGGGAGAAAAACGACCGCTGGTCGCTGCTGCGCCTGGAAGAGATCGACCCGGAAATTCAGGAAAAAAAACGTCAGCAGGATGAAGCCGAAGCCCGCACCTCGGAAGCGGAGAAGCAGAGTCGTTTGGAACGTTTACAACGCATCAAAAACAGGCGACTGGCTGTTATTAACAGCAAATACGGCGACCTGGGTGTGACTGTCAAACCGCTGCTGCGCCAACCCAAGCTGGAACGGCCCCGCCGTAAGAAACCGGAAGACGAAGGCAGCAATTGGGATAGTGGTCTGGCCTACACGCTGCCACCGGAAATTGCCCTGGGGGTGATTGCTCTGGGGGTGGTATTCGACGCCATAGAAAAAGCCGTCGACAGCCGATTGACCGGCGTCGAAAAACAACGCATCAATGAATCCACCGGCAGATTGACGCAGTTACTCTCCGACGAGTCGGTTGCCCGCGATCTGAAACGTTACATCGTCGACTCGGCTCGGTCAACCGGGGGGAAATCTTTATTTACCGGCATGGATTATCAGCACGGAGGCCACGTTATCGACGGGGTCGAATCCGTCGATACATCGATAATTACTACCGTGGTGGAGGTAGAAACATCGGCTATTGGCCTGGTGCTGACCGAGAAGCGCTATCGGCCATCGCGATTCGTGATGGCCAACCGTATCCGGGTACTCGGCGGTGATGATGGTGCGGTCCTCAAAGACCGGCCGCTGTGTTACGCCAGCAACGACAGCCCGGAATTTTCAACATGGGCGACGGATAACAGCAAGCGGCTTCGCGCCGAACTGGACACCGCATACGCCACAACTGCCGAGACAATCCTGCTGATACTGGCCGGTGAAGCGTACAGCACCAGCAGTGAAAACAACCGGTTGTGCGACGCGCTTATGGAAATAGTCGAACGCCGCGCGGCTACGCCGAACGAACCTGAGCGTTGATCCGGCAAGATCTGTGCTGATAAAAATCGGCGCGGCGCGCTACGCGACCATGACCTCAGCTTCACCCGCCTTGCTGAACACAAGCCGGTCGCCATCGACGTCGACGTGGATAGTGTCGCCGGGAACGAAACGTCCGCTCAGTATCTTCTGCGCCAGCGGATTCTCGATCTGCGTCTGTATGGCCCGCTTCAGGGGGCGTGCGCCGTACACCGGATCGAAACCGGCGGCGGAGATCTTGTCCAGTGCGGCACGCGATAGTGTCAGGCCAAGGTCCCTGGCCTGCAACCGGTTGCGCAGGTATTCAATCTGGATCTTTGCAATTTCGTGCAGTTGTTCGCGCTCGAGCGGATGAAACACGACAATGTCGTCGATGCGGTTGACGAATTCCGGCCGGAAGTGCTGTCCGACGATATCCATCAAGGTCGATTTCATCTCATCGTAATTGTCTTCGCCGGCAAGGTCCTGGATGGTCTGTGAGCCAAGATTGGATGTCATGATGATTACGGTGTTACGAAAATCCACGGTTCTGCCATGGCCGTCGGTCAGGCGTCCGTCATCGAGGACCTGCAGCAGCACGTTGAACACATCCGGGTGCGCCTTTTCCACTTCGTCCATCAGGATGACCGAATAAGGCTTACGGCGGACAGTCTCCGTCAGGTGACCGCCCTCCTCATAACCGACGTAACCCGGCGGGGCCCCGATCAGGCGGGCTACCGAGTGCTTCTCCATGAACTCGGACATGTCGACGCGCACTATGGCGTTTTCGCTGTCGAACAGAAACGCCGCCAGCGCCTTGGACAATTCGGTCTTGCCGACTCCCGTGGGTCCAAGAAACAGGAACGAGCCGTAGGGACGGTTGGGGTCCGACAGCCCGGCGCGGGAACGTCTGATGGCGTCGGACACGGCCGTGATGGCCTCGTCCTGGCCAATCACCCGCCGGTGCAGTTCGGCCTCCATGCGCAGCAGCTTGTCCCGTTCGCCTTCGAGCATTTTCGATACCGGGATGCCGGTCCACATGGACACGATTTCCGCTATTTCTTCTTCGGTGACGTTGTTGCGCAACAGCCGGGGCTCGGTTTGTTCGGTGTTTTGCGCGGATTCCAGCTGTTTCACCAATTCAGGTATACGCCCGTACTGTAATTCCGACATGCGGGCAAGATTCTGGGCGCGTTGTGCGGTTTCCAGCTCCAATTTGGCCTTGTCGAGTTCTTCCTTGATGTGCTGCGCACCCTGTACCGCGGCTTTTTCCGCTTTCCAGATTTCCTCCAGCCCGGAGTACTCTTTTTCCAGAATGGCGATTTGCTGCTGCAGATCGTCCAGTCGCTTTTTGGACGCGTCATCGGTCTCTTTTTTCAGCGCTTCACGTTCGATCTTGAGCTGAATCAGGCGGCGGTCCAGCCGATCCATCTGCTCCGGTTTGGAGTCAATTTCCATGCGGATCTTGCTGGCCGCCTCGTCGATCAGATCGATGGCCTTGTCCGGCAACTGGCGATCGGTGATATAGCGATGGGACAGGGTTGCCGCCGAAATTATCGCAGGGTCGGTGATATCGACGCCATGATGCACTTCATACTTCTCCTTGAGCCCGCGCAGAATTGCGATGGTGTCTTCGACATTGGGCTCACCCACCAGCACCTTCTGGAAACGGCGCTCCAGTGCGGCATCCTTCTCGACATATTTTCTGTATTCATCCAGGGTGGTCGCCCCGATGCAATGCAACTCGCCCCGGGCCAGTGCGGGTTTGAGCATATTGCCTGCATCCATGGCGCCTTCGGCCCTGCCGGCGCCAACCCTGGTGTGCAGTTCATCGATAAACAGAATGATCTGCCCTTCCTGCTTGGCAAGATCGTTCAATACCGCCTTCAGGCGCTCCTCGAATTCACCACGAAATTTAGCGCCCGCGATCAGCCCCGCCATGTCGAGCGACAACAGGCGCTTGCCGAACAGTCCTTCCGGGACTTCATTATTGACGATCCGCTGGGCCAGTCCTTCAACAATAGCGGTCTTGCCTACACCGGGTTCACCGATTAGTACGGGATTGTTCTTGGTGCGTCTTTGCAATACCTGAATGCAGCGCCTGATCTCGTCGTCGCGGCCGATGACCGGATCGAGCTTGCCCTGCTCGGCTCGCTCCGTTACATCTATGGTGTACTTTTCCAGGGCCTGCCTCTGTTCCTCGGCATTGGGGTCGTCCACCTTCTGTCCGCCCCGCATGTTTTCCACGGCCTGCTCCAGGCTGCCCTTGACCGCACCGTTTTCCTTCAGCAGTCTGCCCAAAGGTCCTTTGTCTTCCACCGCCGCCAACACGAACAGTTCGCTGGAGATATAGGCGTCATCCCGCTTCTGCGCAAACTTGTCCATGACGTTCATCAACCGCCCGAGATCGTTGGAAATATGGACGTCCCCGTCCTCGCCTTCCACCTGCGGCAACCGGTCCAGCGCATCGCCCAGGCCCGAGCGAAGTTTGTTGACATTGACGTCGGCCTGGGACAGCAGGTGTCGAACGCTGCCTCCCTCCTGATCGAGGAGCGCAACCATGACGTGGAGCGGTTCTATAAACTGATTGTCCCGCCCCACCGCCAGGCTCTGCGCGTCGGCCAGCGCCATTTGAAATTTCGAAGTGAGTTTATCCATCCGCATTGTGAGGTATCCCGATCGTTTCGCTTACCGCTAAAATGGGGATTCTGGGCGGCTTTTCAAGGAAACATGCTGTGCTGAATCTTTTCGCTCAGCTCGTCCTGCCGTTGGGTCAATGCCATCATCTGGCTGTCGTCGAGCACGTCTTTCAGCTTCTCGCGGGTCCCGGTTCGAATAACGTCGTAGTCGGCCTTGAAGCCCTCGATGGATCTATCGGGCTGACTTGCG